>JBOGOY010000007.1:0-17909 GCA_050748185.1 Pyrinomonadaceae bacterium | reverse complement strand
CTGTTGAAGATCGCCATCCCGAACGCGCGTTCGCGCACCGGAAACCATTCGGCCACCGCCTTGGCCGCGCCCGGCCAGTTGCCCGCCTCGCCGAGTCCGAGCAGAAAGCGGAAGGCGCTTAAACTCCCGACGCCGCGCGCGAACGCCGTCGCCATCGCCGCGACGGACCAGACGATGATCGAGACGGTAAAGCCCCGCCGCGTGCCGATCCGATCGTAGAGCTTGCCCGAGAGCGCCTGACTGATCGTGTAGGCAAGCAGAAACCAGAAGGCGATGTCGGCGAAGCCGGCGTTGTTCAGATTGAGTTCGCGCGTGATGACGGGGCCGAGGACGGAGATGGTGAGCCGATCGATGTAGTTAATCAGCGTGGCGAGAAAGACCAGACCGATGATCCACCAGCGCAGCCCGCGCAGTTTGAAGCCGGCCGACTGCTGAGCCGACGCGCTCCGATCGGGAGGGCTAACGGCAATCAACTCGCCCGAACTGCGTGATCCGATTTTTGCTTCAGCCATCAGTTTCACCTTCGCCCGACGCCTTTAATCCGCCTCGATCCTATTTGCGCTTGCCCCTCTGAGGCGCAACGTCACGGTGCGTTGCCGCGTGTCGAATTTGAATTGCGCCGGCAGGCCGTTGACGCGCAAAGCGCGCGGGCGGCGCGACACGTTGACGACGACATCGACCGGCCCGGCGGAGTTGACGGCCCCGCGCCACCCGCCGCGCGCGGAAGTCTCCAGCGCGGCGTTGACGGGTCGCGTGGAGCGCAGGATTGAAGTTCCGTCGGCGTCGAGCCGCGTGCCCTCTTGCACCGAGAGGCGACGCCACGCGCCCGCCGAAGTCAGACGCAACACGGCGCGGCTTCCGTCCGTGCTTAGCCCGCCGGCCGCTACCGATGCGTCACTGGTCCCTTCTTCGCCCTGCCGCAACAAAACCCACTCCGAGCTGCCGTCCGGCCAATCGATCTTCACCCCGCGAGTTTCAGTGCCCGCAGGGTCAGTCAGCAGTTCCACCCGCGGACGGCTGAGGGCCGCTTCGCCGTTTGCTTCCGGCAACAGAAAGTGTAGGAACTCAGCCGAGCGTGCCGCCGCGCCGGTGCTCTTGCCGAGTTGGATTCCGCGCTGCTCCTGTGTTCCCTGTTCGATCGAGCCGGGCCGCCCCTGCGCCGTCACCATCTGCGGCGCGATTTGCGCCGATGTGCCGCCGCCCGGCGCAAGTTGCCGAACGAACAGGCGCGAACCAGCGCCGCCTTCATTGGTGTTCAAGACGTGCTCCGTGGGACCAAGCTGCTTGATACCGGCCTCTGCGTTGAGCAGCCACGTAAACGCGCGCGGTTCGGCGGCGGCGAGTTCGTCCCAGACGAGAAAATAGTCGGGGGCGACGTACATGAAATGCCGCGCGAAGCGAGTCAATTTCAAGTCCGGCGCGTAGGCGGCCGCCGCCTCGCCACGCGCGTAAAAAAATTGCGGCGTGGCGAACACATCCGCGAGACGCAGGTCGGCGAGCCGCGCGTAAGGCACGTCTTTGAAGACCTCATGCCGGCCGTCGCGTTCCTGTCCCTGCCCGCCGACGAGCACGGTGTTGTGATCGCTCGTCAGCTTGACGCCGGTGTAGCCGGTGTCGCCGGTCAGATAGCGGTCGTGCGCGTAGATGATGAAAGAGTTGGCGTCCGGGTGCGCGTGGCCGGTGCTCTGCCGCCAGTCGGGGACGAGCGGGATGAGACCGGCGGCGGCGTGACCTTCGGGCGGCGCGCAACGAAACGCGAACGCCGTCGCCGCGGGGGACCAATCGCTGCGCCAGAAGGCCGTGCCGTTGTCCTCGAAGTGATGGGAGGTCGGCAGCGACGCGACGGCCGCGGCGGGAACGCGCCCGTCGTAAGCGTGAAAGGCCCAGTGGGCTTCCCACGTCTCGTGACCGAGATCGCGGCGCAACCACTCGGCGACGCCCTGCGTCTGGGCGTCTCCGTACTTCGCCGCCAGCCGGTAGAGCGTTTCGTAGCCGCTGTTGAAAGAACTCTTCACACCGCGCGCGCGCCGCTCCGTGCGCTCGGCCGCGCCGCGCCCGGTGTCGCCGAAGTCGAAGACACCGTTGCCGCCGGGCAGCATCGAGTGGGCGACGTAATACTTGATCGGCAGAAAACGCTCGCGCATTCGCGGGTAGAGGTCTTCGCCGGCCGCGTGTTCCAGCGCGTCGAGATAGCGCACGATCCAATGAAAGCTGAAGACGAGGTAATGAAAGCCTTCGTAGTAGTAGCCGTCCGTGCCGAAGGTCGTCAGCACGCGGTCGTAGATCGCGCGTGCGAGGCGCGCCCACTGGGCGGCCTCCGGCTCTTCGTCCAACAGCGCGAACGCGGCTACCCCGAGGCCCGCCATCGGGATGAACGAATGGTTCTGGCTGTAGGCGTAGCGCTTCTTCGGCTTGTACTTGAAATACTCGTACATCAGGCGCGACTGGCGCGTGAGTTTGGCGCGCACGGCGGCGCGTTCCTCGATGCTCAGATCGTGGTACAGCGCGTCGTAGGCGAAGGCGACGGCGTAGAGCAGGTGCGCGGGCGGCAGATCGACGTTCGGTGTGCGGTAAGTGTAGCCCCACGGATCGTACTTGATGATCGCGAACAGCCACTTTTTCGTCGCCGAGAGGTGGCGCGGATCGCGCCCGACGGCGAAGACGTAAGTCGCCTCGGCGAGCGTGTAGGCGGCGTTGTATTGCGCGGGGGCGCGGTCGAGTTCGGGCGCGCCGGGCGGGTAAGGTTCTTCCTCGACGGCGCGCACGCGGCCCGTGGTCTGCTGCCACAACTCGCGATGCGTCGTCGTGCGCGCGCGCAACTCCGCGAGCGAGGCGGCGGTGAAAAAGACGCGCGGGTGCTGACCGCGCAGTTCGGGCCGCAACGTGACGGGGCGCTCCAACAGTTTCTCAAACGGTGCAACGACTGCTGGCACGTCGGCGCGCAGGTTGACCGTCGTTGAGACGAGCAGCGCCACTAACACCGGCACATACCACGACCACCGACCCGCCAGCGGGCGGGTTCTGTTAACGTTAACAAGTTTGGGGCGTGAGTGGGCGCTCATCGTAACTTTACCCGGCAGTTGTCATTTGCTTTTCCGACTGGCGGCCGCAGGTTGAGCGGCGACGGTTGACTCGCGGACGATCAGTTCGCACGGCAGGACGCGCTCCTCGCGCGGGAGTGGCTCGTCGCGCTCGATGCGGCGCAGCAGGAACTCGGCCGCGATCCGCCCCTGCTCGCGCGTCGGCTGTCTGACGGTGGTCAAAGGCGGCGACGTGTGGGTCGCGAACGGCACGTCGTCGAAGCCGACGACCGCTATGTCGTGCGGGATGCGGAGCCCGTGTTTCTTGATGGCACTCATCGCGCCGAGGGCCGTGAAATCGTTGCGCGCGAAGACGGCGGTCGGCGGGCGTTTGAGCGCGAGCAGTTTCTTCATGCTCTCGAAGCCGACCGCTTCGGTCGAATAGCCGGGCGCGTTATCTGTCTCGTCCGGCGCGGCGTCAGCCCCGACGATCAACTCGTCGTCCACCGGCAGCCCGCGCTTCCGGAGCGCGCTGCAATACCCCTGAAAGCGTTTCAGCCCGGCCCCCTTCGCCGGGCTGACGCCGACGAACCCGATGCGCGTATGGCCCAGCTCGATGAGGTGCATCGTCGCCAACAGGCCGCCGCGGCGGTGGTCCGCCGAAACGAAATCCGCTTGCGGGTGCCGGAAGTCGCGCCCCAGCGCGACCGTCGGCATTCCCGCGTCCACCATTTGTTCGAGCCGCTCATTCGACTGTTTCGAGGCGCGCGTCGCGACGATTAACCCGTCGACGCGGTGGTCCGCCAGCGTGTCGAACGCGGCGAGATCTTCCCTTACGTTGTGCTCGCTGATGCAGATGAACACGGTGTAACCGCGCGCCAGCAACACCTCGCGCACGCCCCGGCTCAGTTCCGCCGCGAACGGATTCGCCACGTCGCCCAGCACCAACCCGACGGTGTCCGTCCGCTGGCGCTTTAGCCCGCGCGCGAGGCTGTTGCGCCGGTAGTTCATTTCGCCCAGCACGCGCAGCACTTTTTCGCGCGTGTCGGTGTGGACGTAGCCGCTCTCGTTGACCACACGTGAGACGGTCATCGGCGTTACGCCGGCCGAGGCGGCGATGTCTGCGAGCGTAATGTGGCGCTTTGAGTTTTTCCGGCTCATCAGATGTGTTAACGCTAACATCGAGGCTTATAACATCGGCGCGTGCCTTTGGCAAGACTTTTTTTCGAGTGGAATCAAGCGCACCCCTAATGACGCCACCCGCCCGATCACTGTAAGATACGCGCCATGTCACAACAGCCGGCAGACGGGCGACGCGGCTTCGCGCCCACGCTCGGAGACATGAGCCCGGAAGAATTTCGCCGCCATGGCCATGAACTGATCGATTGGATCGGCGACTACTTCGCGCGCGTTGAAGAGTTACCCGTCCTCTCACAGTCGCGGCCCGGCGCGCTCGTCGAGCAGTTACCACGAGAACCGCCGCGGACTGGCGAGCCGATGGACCAGATTCTCGCCGACGTGGACCAATTGATCATGCCGGCGCTGACACACTGGTCCCACCCTTCGTTCTTCGCCTACTTCGCCACCTCCACTTCCGCACCCGGCATCTTCGGCGAAATGCTCTCGGCCGCCTTCGACGTGAAAGCGCTACTCTGGCGCGCGTCGCCCGCCGCAACCGAACTCGAGCAGGTCGCGCTCGATTGGCTGCGGCAGTTACTGGGTCTGCCCGCGGAGTTCGGCGGCCTGATCTACGACACCGCCTCGGTTTCGACGATGCACGCCGTCGCCGCCGCGCGCGAGGCTCTGGACTTGCGCGTCCGCGAAGACGGAATGAGCGGGCGGGCGGACCTACCTTTGCTGCGCTTGTACGCCTCGGAGCAATCGCATTCGTCGGTCGAGAAAGCCGTCATCGCGCTCGGGCTGGGCCAGCGTTCTTTGCGTAAAATTCCGGCGGACTCCGAGTTTCGGATGGACGCCGCGGCGCTCGCGCGCGCCGTCGAGGAAGACAAAGCGGCTGGCCATCTGCCCTTCTGCGTCGTCGCCACCGTCGGCACGACCTCGAGTTCGAGCGTCGATCCGGTGGAAGAGATCGCCGGCGTGTGCGAACGACACAAACTCTGGCTGCACGTGGACGCCGCCTACGCCGGGTCGGCGGCCGTCGTGCCCGAACTGCGACATCACTTCGCGGGCTGCGAACGGGCCGATTCTTTCGTCACCAACCCGCACAAGTGGCTTTTCACGCCGTTCGATCTCTCGGCGCTCTACTGCCGCCGGATGGACGTGTTGCGCCGCGCCTTCACACTGGTCCCCGAATACCTCCGCGCGCCCGAGGCGGAAACAGAGGGGGCCGTCAACGGCTCGGAGTACGGGGTCCAGTTGGGCCGGCGCTTCCGCGCCCTGAAGCTCTGGATGGTCCTGCGCTATTTCGGCCAAGAGGGCCTTGCCGCGCGCATCCACGAACACTGCCGGCTGGCGCAACTGTTCGCCTCGTGGGTTCGAGAGGCCGCGCCTGAATGGGAATTGCTCGCGCCCGTTCCCTTCGGCCTCGTCTGCTTTCGCGCCTGCCCCGCCGCGGCCGGCGATGCGGGGCAGACCGCCGGGCGCGCCGCGCGCCTCGACGCCCTTAACGAACGACTGATGCACGCCGCCAACGCCACCGGCGAAATCTTCTTCTCACACACACGACTCGCCGACAAATTCACCCTCCGCCTCGCCGTCGGCAACATTCGCACCGAAGAAAGGCACGTGCGGCGCGCGTGGAAACTGCTGAACGAACTGGCAGGCCGATTGGCATAAAGAGTATCGACACAAGACGACGGATGACTGACCACAGACCACCACCTATGCTGACACACATCGTCATCTGGAAATACCGCCCCGAAGTCGCGCCGGACGAGCGGGAGGAGCACGCGATGAAACTGCGGGCGTTGTCGAAAGTCATCCCCGAGATCGTGAGCTTCGCCGTCGGGTTTGACGTGCTGCGGCTGCCGCGCTCTTACCATCTCGGGCTGGTCGCCGTCTTCCGCGACCGCGCCGGACTGGACGCCTACACCAATCACCCGGACCACTTGGAGGTCGCTGCAATAGGCCGACAGGTCGCCGAGCACATCGCTTCAGTCGACTTCGAGGGTGAGAATTAGCGGAAGGGACCAATCGCGCTCCCGAGACGCATGAGACGTTTACTAAAAATGGCGCTCGCGGCCGCCGCCCTCTTCCTGCTCACGCAAGCGCCGTTCATCTACCGCCGCGTCGAGTTGGGCCGCCTTGCAGCGAAGATCGCGGAGTTGAACGCCCGCCGCGCCGCCGCCGATCCGCTGGACCCGTATGCCGATTACAAAGGTGTGGTTCACGTCCACACATTCCTCGGCGGCCACAGCGGCGGCGGCTTCGCGGAGATTGTACAGGCCGCGCAGTCGAACCGGCTCGACTTCGTTGTGATGTCAGAACACCCTTCCCAGTTCTTCGACACGCGCCGGGCGACGCTGCAAGGCACACACGGCGGCGTGCTATTCGTCGCGGGTAACGAAACGAGCGAGTCGGAGCGCGACCGCTTCCTCACCTTCGGCGGCGACGTTAGCCACGCCACAGGTCAGCGCGAGGGCCAGTCAGAACCAGCAACACAGCCGCCGGCGCTATCTTCGACCCAAGCCGTCATCGACCGCGCGAAAGTCTCGGGCGATCTCGTCATGATCGCCCACCCCGAGACTTATCAGAGTTGGGACAGTTCATCCGGCTACGACGGCATGGAGGTGTACAACCTGCACGCCGACGCGAAAGACGTTAACCGCTGGCTCCTTTTTTTCGACGGCCTCTGGTCCTACCGCTCTTACGCGCCGCTGCTCTGGACCAAGCTCTACGACGCGCCCACGGAGAACCTGCGCCGGTGGGACCAGTTGACGGCGAGCGGGCGGCGCCAAAGGATCGTCGCCGTCGCCGGCAATGACGCACACGCCAACGTCGGCTTCAGCCTGCAAGAGTTGACGGGTCGTCCCGTCTGGCAGTTGAAGCTCGACCCTTACGAGCGCAGCTTTCAGGTGGTTCGGACACACGTCCTCTTGGAGAGGGACCAGCCGCTGACACGTGAAAGCCTGCTCACCGCCCTCCGCGAGGGCCATGCCTACGTCTCTTTCGACTTACTTACCGACGCAACTGGCTTTCGCTTCACGGCGACCGATGGCACGAGAGAAAAGCTAATGGGAGATGAAGTCACTTTATCGACGGGCGGAGCAGTCAGTTTGCGCGTCAGGACACCGCTGCCATGTCGCGTCCGATTGGTGAGAGACGGGCAAACTTTTGACGCCAGTAAAGAGACCGAGATGAACTGGCAATGGATGATCAACGGGCCGGGTGTTTACCGCGTCGAGGCTTACCTCCCGCAACTCCCGACGCCGCTCAGTCAAAAACCGTGGATCATTTCCAACCCGATTTACGTGCGAACGGACGATGGACGATAGCCGACTGACAACAGGCTCACGTTTTCCATCGTCTGGGGTCTATCGTCCCCCAAAACGACATCGCCCTTCACAGGCCGTTTAGTCTGTGAAGGGCGTTTTCGCGAGCTAGGGAGCCCCAACTCAATTTTTCGGAAGCGGCGTGATCACCACCGACTACTGTAGAGAGTCCCGTTGTGGACCCTTCTCACGCTGGCGTTCCCAAGTTGTTAGGGAAGCGCGTGTACAGCTTCCTGTTAAGTTGTACCAAGTGCCGGTAATTTAGTTCACAACTCATTGAATTGTCAACTGTCTAATTGACTGTTCCCGACCAATACAATTTCAACGATTTGTTAATTTGCCGTTGAAGCTGAGGCTTTTCTTCGCCCATACTTTTCTCGCTCTGACAGTACGGCCCAGTCCGCCCGCAGACGCTGGATCGCCAGTTCTTTGTGTTTGGCCTCGACTTCTATCCAAGGAGCCTGTCGATAGGCATCCGGCATGTCCGTGATAAGGTCACTGTGGTGGCGATCGTTAAATGCCGTGCGCCCGTTCGAGATATGCACTAGTTGCCATTCCGGCACAGGCCATGTTGTGCGCGCGGCGGCTAAAAATTCGGCGATGCTCGGGTGTTCGTAGCTGTCCAGCCGCTCGCGGCAGACGTGATGGTGCGCGTCGAAAACCATCGGGACGCCCGCCGCCCGGCACACCGCCAGAATCTCCGCCGCGCCATAACAGTTCTCGTCGTTTTCAAGCGCGAGGCGCGTGCGGATCGATTCGGGCAGCGCGCTGATCGATTCGACAAGGCGCTCGGCTCGGTCCCGCTTGCCACCGTGAATTTCCAACAGCGCCCACGGCGAGCGCGGTTGGCGGAGCAACTCCATCGTGCGGGCGTGGTGCACCAGAATCTTGACGCTGTTAGCGATGACCTCGGGCGAGTCGGAACTGAGGACGACGAACTGATCCGGGTGCATGACGAGGCGAATGCCGAGCGCAGTGGCGCGCTCGCCCGTTCGTCCGATCTCTCCGCGAAACTCTTCGAGAACGCGGTCGCCCGCCGGGTCGTCCGCGAAGGGGAAGAGGCCGGAAGTCATGCGGTAGAGTTTGAGGCCTTGCGCCTCGCAGAAATCGAGCGCTCGGTTGAGGCGCGAGAGGTTGTCGGCGTAGAGCGCACGGAGCATCTGCCGCTGCTCTTCCAACTCGAACTGAAGCAGGCGCTTGCGTGTCAGTGCGCGATAACGCACCTCTTCCGAATGCGTGATGCACACCAAACCGAGTTGCGGTTTTATCGTCTCTTGCTCGTTCAACACATTTCCCCTTCTTTATCCAACACCGAGCGGCAACTCAGTGAGCGATGCGGGGTCGCGCTTGCAACTTTCCGCCCTTCACTTTTTCTCTAACTTCCCCACGCCTGACTGACGATTCAGCACATACTCGAACAGACGCTCGGGCAGGAATCTTTTGAGCGCGATCGCGACGCGCGCGTGAAGCGGCCCGGCGTAGCGCGCGTGTGGTCGCTCTGCGATGAGGGCACGCTCGATCAGACGGGCGATGTCGTCGGGCCGCCCGGCGTAGCGGCGCGAGCGCTCGTAGCCCGCCTCGAAGGCCGCGAGGAACGGCGCGTAAGGCCCGGCGTCCTCGGTCACCGCGCGCGAGACATCGTTCGCCACCTGCCGGAATTCCGTCAGAATGAAGCCCGGCTCGATCAGCACGACTTGCACGCCGAAGGGAGCCAGTTCGCCGCGCAGCCCGTCGGAGACGGCTTCGAGCGCGTGCTTGGTCGCGTCGTACACGGACGAGAGCGGGCGGGCGACGCGGCCCGCCACCGATCCGACGTTGACGATGCGCCCCGCGCCCCGCGCGCGCATCAACGGGATGACGAGTTGCGTCAAAGCGATCAGCGAGAAAAGGTTCAACTCGAAGTTCTGCCGGATGTTCTCGACCGGAACCAATTCGATTGGTCCCCTCTGGCCGAAGCCCGCATTGTTGACGAGCGCATCGATGCGCCCGCTGACTTTAAGCGCTTCCGCGACGAGTCGCGCCCGGTCTTCCGCCGAGGTCACGTCGGCCGCGACGGCCACGGCGCGCCCGCCCGCGCGCTCGATCTCGCCGCTGAGATGTTCCAGACGTTCGGCGCGGCGGGCGACTAGTACAACCAACGCACCCGCGCCCGCCAGCCTGCGCGCTGTCGCCTCGCCGATCCCGGCCGAAGCGCCCGTCACAATGATCACCTGTCCGTCCAGACTCTTCATCGAATTCTTCGATTGCGGATTGCGGAATCTTCAATTGCGGATTGAGACCAGCGGATTGCGGATTGGTCGGAAACTGCCGGCGTGCTGCTTGGAAAGACAGCCTCGCGCCCGTCATCTGCTTTACTCCGCAATTCCTCTGAATCCGCAATCCGCTGGTCCCAATCCGCAATCGGCTCGGCCAGCGCCGTCGCAGCAAAGAGCGTCAGCGCGATCCAGAGCAGGTCGGCCAGCAGCAAGTGGACCAGTTGCAGCCAGATGGGAGCGAGCAGCGCGACATTGAGCAGCCCCGCGGCGAACTGCGTCAGCACCAGTCCGATTAAAATGGAAGATGCCTTTTTGGTCCGCGGGCCGGGGCGCAGGAAATTACTGACATAGGATGCCATCAGCAGGACGTAGGCGCCGACTAACACCGCGAGGCCGGGGTGAATCAAACGCAGGCGCAACAGCACGTGCGCCCCCGGCGAGAGGTCTTGGCGGAAAGCTTCCGTGAGCGAGCGGGCCGGAAAGAGCGTGTCGCCGAGGGCCGCCACCGCGCCGCTCACCGCGAGCAGCAACGTGCCGAAAAATCCGAGTATGAGGAGGACGAAAGCTGCCCCTTGCCCCCTGACCTTGAGCGGCGGCCCGCCCGAAGCCCACCACGCCGTCAAAGACATCGCCGCGAGCAACAGGAAAGTGTTGACCAGATGCACGGACATCACGAACGCGCGCGCCATCGAGGCGTTGCCCGCGACCAGTTCAAACTTGACGAGCGCCGCGCCGAGCAACGCCTCGATCAGAATGAACGCGAGCGTCACCCACGCCCCGGCACGGACGCGGTGCCCCGCGGGGAACGCCCGCCGAGCGCGCACCACAAGCGCGATGACGAGGATGAGCGCGACGCCGCTCGTCAGCCGGTGCGTTAACTCGACGAGCGTCTTCGTGAGTCCAGTGGTCGGAATCACCTCGCCGTTGCACAACGGCCAATGACTGCCGCAGCCGTCGCCTGACACAGACGCGCGCACGTAAGCCCCCCACACGATCACGAGCAGGTTCCACGCCACCACGCCCCACGCAAAGACGGCCACACGGTTGAATTTCATGCCTTGACCTCAATACTCGGAAGTGACAGGTGAACAGTGACAAGTGACAGGTCAAGACGTTGACGGGTGACGAGTAACAAGCAAGAGATGTCTGCCACTTGTCACTGTTCCCCCACTTCTCCTGTCACTTGTCACTTATCACTCTCTTCTCTTGTCACCCTCGCTTGTCACTTTTGCAAATTATAGGGCTACGGCCCGCGTGCGGCCATCGGCCCGGCGGCGCGCGTGTGTGTGGGCGCCGTACAGGATCAGCGCGAACGGCGCGAGCCAAATCAGATCGTTCGTCAAATTGACGATGCCGAAAGCCCACGGCAAGCTGCCGCTCAAAGCGGCCCGCACGAACCCGACGGGGCCGAAGAGTTTGCCGAGGAATCCGACCAGCACGACCGGCCAATGGCGCATCGGATCACGCGCGGCGATGGCGTACCCCACGCCGTACACGCCGACCACCATACCGACGCACTGCCAGATTTCCGGATAGTTCGGTGGCGCAAGCCCGGCCAGACGAAAGAAGGACAGGGGCCAGAGGACGACCCACGCGCCCCACGCGATGTTGTACACGGCCGCCGCGTAAAGCCACCAACTCATCCAGCGCGTGTGATCGGGTCGTTCGTCCATGGCTTGAATTGAGCCGCCCGCCGCCGCCGCCAACAGCATGCAGCCTAACCTGCCGGCAAGCGGCTTAGCCAGCACGCACATGCCCGCGCTTACCTTGTCCAACGATACTGATTCCTCTCGAAAAACTCCGTCGCGCCTTCGTACCGGACTTCTTTTGTGATCGAAAAGCTTGACGCATTCAACAAATAAGTGAAGCGGAACAACGCTTTCCGATCATTGTCCGCTCCGCTTTTCTCCGTCACGATTTTAAGGGTGTTCCCGGCGAGATTCGTCTTTTCAATCACCGCCTCACCATCAATGATTCTTCCGTCCGGGCTGATCGTCACCGTCTCTTTATTATTCGCTTTCGGCTCGTCCGGATATTGATACTCGAAGACCCATGACAGCTTATCCGCGGCTGATGGCGTCACGGTCAGGTTTGAGGGAAGCGAAACTTTCTTGTTTGTGCGATAGTCCACATACGTCAACGTTCCCGTCCATGGCGCGCCCGTCAAACGGTGCAAATCTTCGGCGTTTATTTTCGGCGTCTCCAACAAAGCGAGTCCGAAAAAGGATGCGGCGATTAACCAAGCAGGAACCAGAACGTTCATTTTCTCACTCCTTCAATTTGGAAAGCAGTCGCCTGACAGGGGCTCAGTCCCCGTTATTGAGTGCGCTGCGGAGCGCGCCTTCGAGTCGCGGGTGTTGAAACTGGTAGCCCGCCGCGCCGAGCCGACGTGGCTCGACGCGCGTACTGCCGAGCAACAGCGCATCGGCCATCTCGCCGAACGCGAGGCGCAGCGCGAAGGCGGGCGCGGGGAACAGCGTCGGGCGGCCGAGCACCCGCCCGAGCGTCTTCGTAAACTCTTCGTTCGTCGCCGCCTGCGGCGCGACCACGTTGATTGGTCCCCGCAGGCTTTCGTTCGTCAGCGCGTATTTGATAACCCCCACTACATCGTCGAGCGAAACCCAACTCATGTACTGCCGGCCGCTCCCGACACGCCCCCCGACGCCGAGTTTGAATGGCGTCAACATCTTCTGGAGCGCCCCGCCGTCGCCACTCAAGACTACGCCGATCCGCAGCAATACGACGCGCATCCCGGCCTGCGCCGCCGGTTCAGTCGCCGCCTCCCACTCGCGGCACACGCCGGCCAGAAAGTCCGCGCCCGCGGGGCTATCCTCATTCACCAATTCGTCGCCGCGGTTGCCATAAAAGCCAATGGCCGAAGCCGAGACGAGCGTGCGCGGCCGAGACGCGAGTTGCGTGAGCGTCTGGACCAGTAGCTTCGTCCCCTCGACGCGGCTGTCGCGGATGCGCTGCTTTTTCTCCGCGGTCCAACGCCCTCCGGCGACGTTGTCGCCCGCGAGGTGCACGACCGCGTCGTGCCCTTCCAGTTGCGCCGCCTCGATGAGCCCGGTCGCTGGCTCCCACAGCGCGTCGGTCACGCCCGGCGGCTTTTGCCCCTGCGGCTTGCGGCGGACGAGGCGCGTCAACTGCTGCTCTTCAGACAGCAGCGCGGAAACCAATTTGGAGCCGACGAGCCCGGTCGCGCCGGTCGCGATGATCTTCATCTTATTTAAGCCTCCTTCCGCCATCTTCTCTCTACGCTCCTTCAAAAGTCAGCGAGCGTTTAGAGCGATTCACAGCATACTTAAGCTATTCAGCCTGTCAAGCTCCACCTAACTGTCACGATCATATTACAGCCTTATCTGACCGCGCCCCAACACATGCTTTCGACCTATGAGCGTTTTGCGCGATTTTATGATACAGTTCGTCTCACGTATTTTTTTACAAAGGTCACCGCGGCGCGGCCGGAGCAAAGAGCCGCGGTTAACGGGAGGTGTTGAGTTTTGGAAGAACAAAATCGCTCTCTGGTCATGATCGTCGGCGCGGGGCGCGGCATCGGGCGCGCTGCGGCCGAGATGTTTGCCGCCGCGGGCGGGTGCGATCTGGTGCTCGCCGCCCGTAACGAAGCGGAGTTGGCGGAATTAGCTTACAAGCTCGAAAAGCGTCACCACACGCAGACGCTTGCGGTCCCGACGGACGTGCGCGATCCGGTCAGCGTGTCGCGGCTGGTTGACGAGACGCTGCGCCGCTTCAACCGCATCGACACGCTCGTCTATTGCGCCGGGGTCGGCGCGCTGAAGCCTTTCGCGGAAACTACGGTCGAAGAGTTCGATCAACTTTATGAGACGAACGTGCGCGGCGCGTTTCTGGTCTGCCGGGCGGTGCTGCCGGTGATGGAGCGGCGTTCGGGCGGGCGCGTCGTCGCGCTGCCGGGCATTCTCGGGCGCTCCCCGATGTCGCAGGCCGCCGCCTACTGCGCCTCTAAGTATGCGCTGACCGGGATGCTCAAGTCGCTGGCGCTGGAATACAAGCGCGCCGGAGTGCGTTTCAGTTTGTTGCACCTCGGCGGGGTCAACACGAGTTTCTGGGACTCGATCACGATGCGCGTCCAGCGCGAGCGGATGCTGACCAGCGAAGACGCCGCCCGAGCCGTCCTCTATGCCGCCACGCAGAACGGGTCGGGCGTTCTGAACGAGATCGTCCTCCAACCCGAATCGCACCAGATTTGAGGAAGTGATAAGTGACAGGTGACAGGAAAAGGCGGTGACAAGTGACGAGTGATAGGTGATAAGTGACAGGAGGCAGACTTGCTCTTACTTGTCACCTGTCACTCATTACCTGTCACTTGTCACCTGTCACTCGTCACTCTCTTCTGTTCTCTTCGGCCGGCTCGTAGGTCTCGACGAAAATCTCGGCGTCGCAGACATACTGGTCGTCGGGTGCGAGCGTGATCAGCCAGTCGCCGGCCTTGCCGCTGTGCTCCCAGCCGGGGCGATGCAGTTCGACGGGGAAGGCGAGTTTGACGGCCTCGACGATGACGTCGGCGCGCTTCCGATAGTAGCCGGGCCGTTCCGGGAACGGCTCGTAGGTGTCGAACACGTCGCGCCCGAAGGCGTACTGCTCGCCTTGCACTCCGGTGGCGAGGTACTGGCCGGGCGCGATCTCCTGAGTCCCTTCTTTCGTCTCGATCTTTCGCGCCTCTTTCACCGCCTCGATCTTCACCGGCACCGGCTTTTTTCTGAACTTGGGCATATGCCGTCACCCTGTCTCCGTTTTTTTAAGAGTCCAATATCGCACGGCATCATCGCCGCGAACTGTTCATGGTACAAGGCCACCCGGCGTCAGTTTGCCGGCCACCACATCCCACGCGCGCGAAGATGAAAGACAGTTAAACGGGACTACTATCTCTCAAGCCATGTAAAGCCTCAGACGGGCCAGTTCGCGGCGCGACTCTTCGGCTTCAGGAGCACCGAGTTTGGCGAAGCCGTCTGCGGCTTCACGCAGCAGGCCCGCCGCCTCGTCCTTACTCCCCTGCCCCGCGATGGCGACGCCGAGATAGTGTTTGCAGTTCGCCACGGCGTGCGGATCGCCAAGTTCTTTGGCGGCCTCGAGGGCATCTTCGAGCATCTTGGTTGCCCGCTCCGGATTGGTCCCCAGTTCCGCGCGCGCGAAGCGGTAGAGCGAATGTGCGTACTCGAACGGATTGTCGTGGTTGCGCGCCAAGCCGAAGCTGTCCGCGTAAAAAGAGACGGCGCGCGTCATCTCCCCACGGTAGTAATAAACGTCGCCCAGCAGGCGCAGGCGTTCCATCGCGCCAGCCGGCCCTTCCTGCTCGCGCCCGATCGCGTAACTCTGATTCAACAACTCCATCGCCCGATCAAAATCCCGAGACAGGCAAGCCGCCTCGCCCAGCCGCCTGAGCGTCGCGGCCTCGCCCGACAGATTTCCCCGGCGCCGGTAAACATCGAGCGCGGCGCGCAAGAGGCGCTCGGCTTCGGAGTATTTGCCCCGGCGGATGAGGATCGCGGCAGGACTGGCGGAAATCAGCTTCAACTCGTCCTCGATGCCCTCCGTCTCAGCCCCGAGGTTTCCGACTCCCTGCCCGATCAAAGTCTCAGCGGCGCGGGCGAGTTCGGCGCTGTGCAGGGCGTCGTCCCAGTGGCCGCGCACCTCGAAGTAAGGGAGTAGCCGCCCGTGCAGTTCGATAACCCAGCGAAGTTCCCGAATCGCGTTGGCGTACTCCAAAGCGGCGAGCAGGTTCTGATGCTCGGTGGCGAGCGCGTTCAGATCCGCCGGTGTGATCTGCGAGTGCTCTTTAACGAAGTCGTAGAAAAATTCTATGAAGCGGCGGAGGAGGGGGTCCGGCCGCCCATATGGGTCTGGCTGGCTGACTTCCGCGAGGAGGGAGTTAGCGAACTGACTGAACTCCGGCTTGAGCCAGAGCCGTTCGCCATCCGACTGATGAATACCTAAGCCGTAAAGCCAGTTCCTTTGCAGAACAGCGTCGAGGCGTAGCGTGTCGCGGCCGAAGCCGGCCACATGTGTGAGCGCCGCGACCGACGCGCCCTGTCGAAAGAATACGAAGGCGCGCACCGCGTCGCGCCCGTCGTCGCCGACTTGCGGCAGGCGGTACGTACTCTCGGCGACCCGCTCGCGCGCGTCGCCTCGCGTCGCGGCGAAAGCCCTGAAGATAGTCTCTGGCTCTCCCGTCAGACCGATCAGCCGCACCATCCACTCGATGACCAGCGGGTTGCCGTCCGCCGCTTTGTAAATCTCGCTTCCCATGCCGGCGAGGGCACGCGGACTGCCGGCTTCGGCGGTCAACTTTCCGATATACTCCTGCGCTTCTTCGTACCACATCGGCGGGACGGCCAAGCTATCCCGGACACTCTCACTGTGCGGCTCGCGCGAAGTCAGGAGCACGGAACTCGGGGTGCTTAAGAGCCACTCCAAACAGAGCCCCTGCTCGTCCGGGGTGATCGCGTCGAAGTCGTCGAGCACGTACAGTCGCGGGGCGAACGCTTCATTCGCGACAAGAAATTCCGGCGTCATGTCGGGATGTATCCCGGTGGAAAGGATTTCTTCGGGAAGCCTGACCCCACGCTGCCCTTCGCGCACCAGCGTCTCCGGTGTGAAGGGCTGATGTTGCGCGACGTCGATCCACACGATCCCCCGTTCCCGCTCGTCCCACATGCCGCGCGCGGTGGCCGCGGCGATCGTCGTCTTACCAATCCCGTCTGGTCCCCACAATGCAACGGCCGACTTGCCCGGGGAAAGCAGATTCCTCAGCGTCTCGACCAAGTCGCGGCCCTCCGAATCGCGGCGCGCGACGTAGCCCACCGCGGGCGGGGCGGGCACGCCGGCCGTGGATTGAGCCGTGGCCGCTTCGACGCCCTCACTCGGCGTGGGCGTCGTCTCTGTCGGCGACGCTTCCGCCCGCCGGGGTTGGCGCTGCTCGCTCCACCACTCGACGGCGCGGCGGATGCCGTTCGCCACTTCGCGCAGGCCCTCTTCGCGTTTCGGCCATTCGGCCAACGGTCGCTGATTGACGAAATGGAAATCGTGGAGCGGCGTGGACGCCAAGTCGCAAGGCTGCAACATCACGGGAAGGATGAGCGCCACGCTCTCCCGTGCGCGTCTGACAGCCTGCTCCATCTCCGCGCGCGCGAATCGAGACGACAGATACTCCGCACTGATCAGAACCACGACCACGTCGGCTTCGGCGATGCGTTTCTCGATCCGAGACTCCCAAGACGCGATGCCTTGAAAATCAATGTCATTGAGCCCGACCTCGATCAACCCTTCCCGCTCCATCTCTTTCAAAGAGGGCAACAACTCTTCCGCCCAAAACTTGTCGTGGCGGGCATAAGAGACGTAAACCTTCAACGCTTCGCGCTCGGCCGCGGGCCGCGCCGCTCTCTCTCCCGTGACTTGTGACAACAGTTCCCGGTAGCCGTCGGCGAACGTCGCTTCATCGCGGAAGTCGATCCACGGCCGCCCCCCGAGCGCCCCGGCAATCTCGCCCCCACGTCGCAAAACCGTGAGCGAGCGCGCCTCTTCCGACTCACTCTGCCCGGCGCGGAAGAGCAGGCGCACCATCTCGGCGGTGAACATGCGAGATGACTGGGCGTCGGTCGTGACGACGGCGACGCCGCGGCTGTGCGGCAGCACTTCGTCAAAACTCTGCCAGCGCGCGGGCGGGCGCGTCGCGCGGGCGACGAGTGGCAGGAAGATAACCCGCAGCAGGCGGCCGTCTTTCGTCTCTTCGCTTTCAAGCCGCGCCGCGAGTTGATCGACCCAAGCCTCCTCCTCTTCCGGGTAGGCGATGAGCAGATCGTATTCGACCGCCGGGCGGAGTTCGTAAACCGCGCCACTCGCCACGCGCACCCTGACCGGCCCCGCGCCGACGGCGATCCGCTGAGTTTGATTCCGCGACAGATTGACTTGGGTCACGCGCTCTTGCGTGCCGCGCTGCCAAGAGACTTCGAGCCACAAGGGATCGGTGTCGGGGACGTGGAGCACACCGGCGACCGCCTCCGCCTGCGGCGTCGCCGCGCTCAGTTCCAAAGTTTTCTCGAACAGGCGCAGGCCGACCGGGACGGTCGGAAAATCTGACGGCAACGTCAGCCCCGGCGGCAGAGGCGTTTCAGTCTGCGGCGGCCCGCCCGTCGTCGCCGCGGAGG
>JBOGOY010000006.1:0-18156 GCA_050748185.1 Pyrinomonadaceae bacterium | reverse complement strand
ACGCCATCACGCCGTAGAGACCCGTCGCCGCGAGCAGCAGCGCCAACGCGCCAAAGGCGCTCGACAGCCACGCGAACAATTGCGCCGGGGCGAGCGGCACGCGCATGTGCGCCTCGAACGTCTTAACGTTCGTCAGCGGCAGATTGCGGTCGAGCGCTCGCGCCTCCGCGCGCACCTGATTCATGACGGCTTGCGGATCGCCCGCCGCGCGCACGTGCAGCGTCATCTGCCCGCGATACTGCTGGGCGAGCGGGCGGTAAGCGAAGAACACCTGTTGCTCCGCGAGTTGGTCGTACTTGATGTCCTTCGCGACACCGACGACTTCGAGGTACTCGCCTTGCGAGTCCATCCGCAGGCGTTTGCCGAGGGCGTTTCCGTCCGGCGCGAGGCGGCGCGCGAGCGTCTCGTTGACGATGACGATTGGCGGACTTGTCGCCGTCTCACCGTCGCCGAAGTCGCGCCCGCGCACGACGGGGATGCCCATCGTTTTGAAGTAGTCGGTAGCGACGGCGATATGGGAGAGCAGTGAGCTTTCATCCATTTGCAGCGCCTCCGCGGGTTCACCTTCGACGTAGAGCGGCGAGAGGTTGCGGGCGCCGCCGAGTGGCACGAACTCCCCGAGCGAAGCGGCGCGCACCTCCGGCAATTGGCGCACGCGGCCGAGCAACTCGTCGTGAAAGAGTCGGCCGCGCGTGGTCGTGTACTTGGCGAGCCCGAGGTCGTAGGTCATCACGAAACCGCTCTCGATTTGGAAGCCGGGGTCGGCGTGCTGCGTGTTCCGTAGGTTGCGAAGGAAGAGACCGGCGGCGACGAGCAGCAACAACGAGACGGCGACCTGCGCCACGACGAGCAGATTGCGTAAGCTCACACGGCGGCGCGAGAACCCGACCGCTTCATCCTTGAGCGCGGGCACGAGATTCGGTTTCGAGGCTTGCAGGGCGGGCACGAGTCCGAAGACGACGCCGGTCAGCACGGACAGCAGCAACGTGTAAGCGAAGACGCGCCCGTCGGGACTCATATCGAGGATGCCCTTCATTCCTTCGGACTCTTGCGGCAGCAGGTTCTGCAACAGGTCGGCGCTCCACAACGCGAGCAGCAGACCCGCCGCGCCGCCCGCCAGCGCCAGCAGCAAACTCTCCGTCAACAATTGACGCACGACGCGCCAGCGGCTCGCGCCGAGGGCGAGGCGGACGGCAATCTCTTTGCGGCGCGCGGCGGCGCGGGCGAGCAACATGTTGGCGACGTTGGCGCACGCGACGAGCAGCACGAGTGTCACGACCATCATCAGCAATCCGAAAACGAAAACAACCGTCGGGCGTCCCTGCGGCGGAACCATCAGCCCGCGCGCCGGGGCGACCGTCGCTTGACGATTCACCAAACCTTCGGGCTCTGATTGACGCTCGCGTCGCGCTTGATGGAGGCGGCTCGCAATCGTGCTGATCGCGGCTTGCGCCTGCGTGAGCGTCACGTCGGGTTTGAGACTTCCGATGACTTCGAGCCAGCCGGAGTCCGGCGAGGTCAGCGAAACCGAGCCGGGTTGGACCAGTGGTTCGCTCATCATCGGCACCCACAAGTCGGGCGGCGTGAGGACGTTTGCGCCCGCGAAGTTTTTCGCCGTAATGCCGATGATCGTGAAAGGCTGATTGCTGAGCAGAATAGTTTTGCCGATCACTGCCGGGTCTGAGTTGAAGCGTCGCTGCCAAAAGGCGTCGCTGATGACGGCGACCGGGTGCGTGCCCGGCGTGCGGTCTTCTTCCGGCAGGAAGCCACGCCCCCGCGCGGGCGGGGTGGCGAACACGTCGAAGTAGTTGCCGGTGACGATCTCGCCCCAGATGCGTTCCGTCTCATCGCCCAGCGTTAAGCTCATCGCTCGCTGCGTGTAGGCCGCGAGATTCGCGAACGCTTGCGCCTCGTCGCGATAGGCAACGTAATCCGGGTATGAAGCGGCTGAAGACTGACCCTCCCACAGCCGCACGAGCTGCTCCGGGCGCGGCGCGGCGAGCGGGCGCAGCAGGGCGGCGTTGACGAAGCTGAAGATGGTGGTGTTAACGCCGATGCCGAGCGCAATCGAGAGCACGGCGACGAGGGTGAACCCCTTGCTTCGCGCCAGCATCCGCACCCCATAGCGCACGTCCTGCCAAATTGTTTTCATCGTCTTCTCCTACTCGTATCTGAGCGCGATCATCGGATCGACTTTCGTCGCACGTCTCGCAGGGATGTAGCACGCCAGAAGTGCGACTCCGATGAGCAGGAGCGCGATGGCGGCGAAGGTCAGAGGGTCGGTCGCGCTAACGCCGTAAAGCAGGCTCGACATCACGCGCGTAACGCCGAAAGCGACGACCAAGCCGAGCGCGATTCCGGCGAGCGCGAGGATCATGCCTTGCCCGACGACAAGGTGCAGGATGTCGCTGGTTTGCGCGCCGAGCGCGATGCGGATGCCCATTTCGTTTGTGCGCGCAGTGACGGTATAAGCCATCACGCCGTAGATGCCGACCGCGGTGAGGACGAGCGCGACCGCGGCGAAGATGGTGAGGAGAAACATCGAGAAGCGTTTCTGCGCGATGGACGTGTTCAAGACTTCCCCCATCGTTCGCACGCCGTACACGGGTTGGTCTTGATCCACCGCGCGCAGAGCCCCGCGCACCGCCGGGACGAGGCTCACGGGGTCGTTCGCCGCGCGCACGACGATTGTCATGCCGGGCGCGTTGCTCTGCGCGTGCGGGAAGTAGAGTTGGCTTTTGTACTCGGCGTCCAGCCCCTTATAACGAATCGCGCCGACCACGCCGATGATCTCGCGGTAGATGCGGTTGTCGCCCTCGCCTTCGTAGATGCGTTTACCCACAGGGTCTTCGCCGGGGAAGTAGGTGCGCGCGAGCGTCTCGTCGATGATCACGACATTCGGCGCGTCGGCGTTGTCGCGCTCCGTGAAGTGGCGACCGCGCAGCAGCGGAATCTTCATCGTCTGCAAGTAGCCTGCGGTCGCTATTCGCTCGTCGGTGTGCGGCTCCGCGGCGCCGGTCGGGACGGGGCGTCCCTCGATACTGAAGCTGCCGCTCGTCACCGAACCGCCGAGCGGCAGGTTCGTGACCGCGCCGACCGATTCGACGCCGGGCAACGCTTTGATTTGATTTACCAACTCTCCAAAGAACGCCCGCCTCTGCTGCGGTTCACGGTATTTGGTCGCCGGCAGGGCGACTTGCATCGTCAACACGTTTTCCGTTTGGAAGCCGGGATTGACATCGAGCAGCCGCGAGAAACTGCGTACCATCAACCCCGCGCCGACGAGCAGGACGAGCGCGACGGCGATTTCGGTGATGACGAGCAGGCTGCGCGCGCTACGAAGCCCGCCGCCGATTGCCGACCCGCGCCCGCCCTCTTTGAGCGTTCCGGTCAACTCCGGTTTGGAGGCTTGCAAGGCGGGTAAGAGACCGAAAAGGATGCCGGTCAATAACGAAATCCCAACCGTGAACATCAGCACGCGCACATCTATCCCGACCTCCCGCACGCGCGGAACACTGGCGGGTTCGAGCGCGACGAGCAGATCAACGCCCCACACGGCGAGCAGTAAGCCCGCCGCGCCGCCGGCTAATGCGAGCAACAAACTCTCCGTCAGCAACTGCCGGACGAGGCGCGTGCGACTCGCGCCGAGCGCCGTGCGAATCGCGATCTCGCGGCTGCGTGCCGCCGCCCGCGCGAGCATCAGATTAGCGACGTTCGAGCAAGCGATGAGAAGCAGAAAGCCGACTGCGCCTAAGAGTACGAGCAACGCCGGGCGCACATTGCCGACAACTTCTTCGTTGAACGACTTGAGCTTTACGCCCCAGCCGCTATCAGCCGGGTAATCCTCCGGGTTCGCCTCCGCGATGCGCCGGGCGATGAAGTCCATTTCGGTTTGCGCTTGTTCGATGGTCACGCCTGGCTTCAAGCGCGCCAGCGCGGAGAGGTACTCCCTGCCGCGCCGGTCGTTCGCCAACTGCTCCGGCGTAAAAGCAATCGGCGTCCATAATTCGTCCCTGCCGAACTGGAACTCCACCGGCGTCACACCGACGATGGTGTAGCTTTCGTTATTAAGCCTGATCGTGCGATTGATGATTTGCGGATCGCCGCCGAAACGACGTTGCCACAGACCATGACTCAAGACCGCGACGCGCGCCGCTCCCGGCTGGTCTTCTTCGGCGAGGAACAGGCGTCCGAGCGCGGGAGCGACGCCCAAGAGTGGCAAGAAGTTCGCCGTCACGCTCCGTCCTTGCACGCGCTCCGGTTCGCCGCCGTCCGTCAGGTTGAAATTGGCGTTAGTAGATGCGGCGGTCTCTTCAAAGACGCTCGTCTGATCCCGGTAATCAACATAGCCGGGGGCCGAGACGGGCGCGATTAAATCCAGCTTCGGATACAAGTGACCGATTGTCACCAACCGTTCAGACTCCTTGTACGGAAGCGGGCGCAACAGCACGCTGTTGACGACTGAAAAGATCGCCGTGTTCGCGCCGACACCCAGTGCGAGCGCGATGATTGCCGCCGCCGTAAAACCCGGTCGCTTTTTGAGCATCCGCAGGGCGAAACGAAGGTCTTGCCAGATTGTTGTCATTGTCTTCTCCTACTCGTACCTGAGCGCGATCATCGGATCGACTTTCGTCGCGCGGCGGGCCGGGAAATAACAGGCGAGCAGCGCGACCGTGATTAAAAGCAGAGAGACGCCGGCGAACGTCGCGGGGTCGGTCGCGCTGACGCCATAGAGTTGGCTGACCATGACGCGCGTCAGGGCGAACGCCCCCGCCAGCCCGAAGCCAACGCCGACGAGGGCGAGCAGCATGCCCTGCCCGACGACGAGCCGCAGCACGTCGCGCTTCTGCGCGCCCAGCGCCATGCGAACGCCGATCTCGTGCGTCCGCGCGGCCACCGTGAAGCTCATCACGCTGAAGATGCCGACGGCGGCGAGCGCGAGCGCGACCAGCGCGAACACGGCGAGCAGCGTCATCTGGAACCGGTTGCGCGCGACCGAATCGGAGAGCAAAGCGTTCATCGTCCGCACGTCTGAGAGCGGCTGATCCGGATCGCCGGCGCGCACGGCGGCGCGCAATGGTCCGGCGAGCGTTGCCGGATCGAGCGACGGCGTGGCGCGCGCCGCGAGCGCCATGACCGGCACCGCTGTTTGCAGGTAAGACATGTAGAACTGGGGCGCAACTTCTTCGTTCAGGCTCAGAACGCGCACGTCCGCCACCACGCCGACGATCTGGCCGTCGTGGATGCCGTCGAACAGGCGCACGGCCATGCGCTTGCCGATCGGGTCTTGCTCTTTGAAGTAACGCCGCGCGAGCGCTTCATTGATAATAAAGGCCGCCGGCGCTTGCTTGTGATCGTTGTCGGTGAAGGCGCGCCCTCGCCGCAGCGGAATGCCCAACGCCCGCAGGTAGTCGGGGCTGATGATGTTGTAAATCCCGGAAAGCACTTCATCGCGAGCATCAAATGAAGCCCCGTTGAGGGTGTAGTTGGTCGCGACGCGGCTGCCGCTCAGAGGCAGCGGGTACGCCGCGCCGACTGCCTCGACGCCGGGCAGTCGGGCCGCGTGTTCCAGCGTCTGTTGGAAGAATCTGGTCTGCTGCTCGGCGTTAGTGTATTTGGCTTCCGGTAGCGTGAGTTCCGCCGTCAAGACGCCCTCGGCATCAAATCCGGGATCGATGCTCCGCAGTTGCATAAAACTTTCTAGCAGTAATCCGGCGCCGACCAACAGCATCAGCGACAGCGCGACCTCGGCGACGACGAGCACGCTCCGCACACGCCCTTGTCGCCGGCCCGCCGTCGTGCCGCGGCCCGTCTCCTTGAGCGAAACGTTCAAATCAACTTTCGAGGCTTGCAGCGCCGGCGCGAGTCCGAAGACGACGCCGGTCGCGAGCGAGACGCCGAAGGTGAATAAAAGCACCGGCGCGTCCAGATTGATTTCACTCAGACGGGGCATATCCTCGGGAATGCCCGCGACCAGAAGATCGAGACCCCACGCCGCGAACAAAAGACCAAGAGCGCCGCCCCCCAGCGAGAGCAAGACGCTTTCTGTCAGTAGTTGTCGCATGATGCGCCAGCGGCTCGCGCCGAGCGCTGTCCGCACCGCGATCTCTTTGCCCCGCGCCGCGGCCCGCGCCAAAAGCAGGTTGGCGACGTTCGCGCACGCGATCAGCAACACGAAGGCCACTGCCCCGAGCAGCACCAGCAGCGCGGGCTTCACGTCGCCGGTCACGCGCTCGTGCAGCGACAATAGCGCAACGCCGCGGTTCTGGTTGTACGGCGGGTACAGTTCGCCGAGTCGTTTCGCGATACCGCTCAGTTCGGCCTGCGCCTGTTCGAGTGAGACGCCGGGCTTGAGCCGCGCGACTGCGCCCAAGTAGACCGCGCCGCGGTGCGTGTTGAGTTGAGCCGTCTCGTCCAGCAGCGACCAGAATTCGGGATTGAGGTCGAGTGGGAAACGGAACCGGCGCGGCATCACGCCGATGACCGTTGCACCCGCGCCGTCGAGCGAGATCGTTTGACCGACGATCGCCGGGTCGGCGGCGAAGCGGCGTTGCCACAACCCGTGGCTGATGACGACGACGCGCGGCGCTCCCGGCTGGCCGTCTTCAGGCGTGAAGCCGCGCCCCATCGCGGGAGCGACGCCCGAGACCTTCAGCACGTCCGGCGTCGCGACCACGCCTTCGACCTGCTCCGGCTCGCCCTCGCCGCTCGTCAACGCCGCGCTCGCGTCGCTGTACACCGTCATCGCCTCGAACGAACTGCTCTGTGCCCGCCAGTCCTTGAAATCAAGGTAGGCCACGGCCCCGCCCGTAGTGCCGCGCCGCAAATTCGTCAAAGAGATCGTCATCAACTGTTCGGCTTGCGGGAAAGGCAGCGGGCGCAACAGCACGCCGTTGACGACCGAAAAGATCGCCGTGTTCGCCCCAATCCCGAGCGCCAGCGCCAACACCGCGACGAAAGTAAAACCCGGATTTTTCAGTAATACCCGGAGGCCGTATCGAACGTCCTGCAGTAGAGTCGTCATTGTTGTCGTCACCACCTCAAAAGAAGTGCGGAGTGATGAATGATGAGTGATGAATGAAGACCTTCGCCTTTCGCTGCTCATTCATTATTCCGCATTCATCATTTCACTCGTACCTCAGCGCTACCATCGGATCGGCTTGCACTGTCTCTTCACTGAACCGGCAAACATCACGATTGCGGCTCGTCCGGGCAGTCGCTACAATCACAATCGTTAACCCTCAAGCATCAGGCGAAAACTTTATGAGCACCCACACTCTGAATCTGCACGCCATCGTTGAGAATCTTCCCGCCGGTAGCTTCGTCGTCCTGCCCGACATCGGTTGGGACGAGTATGAAGCATTGCTCGGACAGCTCGGCGAAAGCAGAGGCTTACGCACCAGCTATTGCGACGGGACGCTACAAATCATGGTCGTTTCATCCGAACACGAAAAGTACGCATGGTTTATCGGGAGACTGATCAGCGCGTTTAGTCTCCGTCTTCACATCAACATCCTTTTCTTCGGCGCGCCCACGATGAAAAAGGAGCGGCGGCGCAAAGGGCTTGAACCTGACGCCTGCTTTTACGTGCAGAGCGCCCCGCTCATCGGCAATCGGATGCAACTCGACTTCGGCGTTGACCCGCCGCCCGACATCGCCGTCGAGATTGATATCCATCACGGCTCCATCTCCAAGTTCCCGATCTACGCCGCGCTCGGCGTGCCTGAAATCTGGCGCTACGACGGCGAGCAACTGCGGATTCATCTGCTCAAGCAGGACGAATACGTATTGGCGACCGAGAGTCAGGCATTGCCGCTACTCACCGGCGACCATCTCACCAAACTTCTCGCGCGCCTGCGCGAAGAAGGCGAGTTTCAAACGATCCTCGCTTTCGACGAATGGCTGGTTCGGAATGCGGATTTGGGATTGCGGAATGCGGATTGAAAAACAGAACGCGCCGCATCGTTGCCTTTGTAATCCGCAATCCGAAATCCGCCGCTCCGCAATCGCATCACTCGTACCTGAGCGCGATCAGCGGATCGACCTTCGTCGCCCGCCTCGCCGGGATGAGGCACGCGGCGAGCGTCACGACGGCGAGCGCGACCGCGACGAGCGCGAACGTCTGCGGGTCGGTCGGACTGACGCCGAACAGCAGACTCGCCATCAGGCGCGAGAGGACGAAGGCAGCGACGAGTCCGAGCGCGACGCCGCAGACGGTGAGCAACATGCCCTGCTTGAGGATCAATCGCAGCACGTCCGCCTGTTGCGCGCCGAGCGCCATGCGGATGCCGATTTCGTGGCGGCGTTGCGTGACGGCATAACTCATCACGCCGTAGATACCGACGGCGGCGAGGATGAGCGCGACGCAGGCGAACAGCATCAGCAGCGTCGTCGAGAGTCGCTGCGTGGCGAGCGATTGATCGAGCGTCTGCTCCATCGTAGTGACGTTATAGACGGGTTGGTTCGGATCGAGCGCTTGTACTTCGCGGCGCACGGCGGCGGTCAGACTTAGTGGATCGACGGTCGTGCGAAGCACGAGATTCATGCGCCCGGCGATCCTCGGCAACACTTCGTCGGGAGCTTGGTTGAACGGCAGGTAAAGTTGCGACTTGATGCGCTCGTCGGCGTCCAAACCGAAGTGTTTGACGTGCGCGACAACGCCGACGATCTCCGTGCTCGGATTGTCGTCTTCGCCTGCGATGCGCTGCCCGATCGGGTCTTCGTCGGGGAACTGCTGGCGCGCGAAGGCTTCATCAATCACGGCGACGCGGGGACTGCTCTGCGTGTCTTGCGCGGTGAAGAATCTGCCTTTGACGAGGCGGATGCCCATCGCCTTCAGGTAACTCGGACTCGTCACATAGAACATCGTCTGCGGCTGCTTGCCGGGTTCGGGCTTCGGTCGTCCCTCGATGGCGAACGAGGTATCACTCGCGCCGCTCAGTGGCAACCCGTTCGAGTATGCAGCCGCTTCGACGCCGGGTAATGCCGCGATACGGTCGTGCGCTTCGGAGAAGAAGTTGAGCACCTTGCCGCCTTCGCCCTTTTCCGCCTTGAGCGCGAGTTGCATCGTGAGCAGATTCTGAGAGTTGAAGCCGGGGTCGGTGTTGAGGATGTTCAAAAAACTCTTGATGAGCAGACCCGCGCCGATGAGCAGCACGAGCGACAGCGCGACTTCCGAGACGACGAGCGCGCTCCGCACCAACCTGCCGTGCTTACCCACAGTCGAGCCGCGTCCGCCTTCTTTGAGCGTCTCGTTCATGTCCGTCTTCGACGCTCCGAGCGCCGGGGCGAGTCCGAAGATGACGCCGGTTAAGAGCGAGACGAACAAGGTGAACAGAAGCACTTTGGAGTCTAAGTTGACCACTGCCGTCGTCGGCAGAATGTCAGCGCTCGCGGCGCGCAGCACGTCAATTCCCCATAGCGCCAAGAGCAAACCGGCCGTGCCGCCCAAGAGCGAGAGCAACACGCTTTCAGTCAAAAGTTGACGGATGATGCGCCAACGACCCGCGCCGAGCGCCGTGCGAATCGCTACTTCCTTCTGCCGTGACACGGCGCGGGCGAGCAGCAAGTTGGCGACGTTGGCGCACGCGATAGCGAGCACGAAGCCGACCGCTCCGAGCAGCACGAGCAACGAAGTTCGCAAGTCGCCGACGAGATACTCATGCAACGGCGTGAGCTTCGCGCTGTTGCCCTGCATCCCGTACTGCGTCGAGATTCGCTCCGCGAGAGAGATGATTTCGGCGCGTGCCGCCTCGACTGTCACGCCCGGTTTCAAACGCGCAATGGCATAGATGCCGGGATGATTCCCGCGCTCCATCATCTCATCGGCGCGCAAGCCGATGGGCACGAACACATCGGTCGGCGTCCCGAAACGATAACTCTCCGGCAGCACGCCGACGACCGTGTAACTCTGGCCGCTCATCGTCAATTGCTGGCCGATTAGACCAGCCTCCGCGCCGAAGCGACGTTGCCACAAACCCGCACTGATGAGACAGACCGGGCGCGCTCCGGGACGGTCTTCATCAGCTATGAAACTGCGACCGAGCGCGGGCTTGACGCCGAGTACGTCGAAGAAGTCCGCCGATACGGCTCTGCCAGACAGTCGCTCCGGCTCATCCGCTCCCGTCAGATTAAGACTGCGAAACTGCGTCGCCGCTAGTCCTGAAAACACTCTGTTCTGCTCGCGCCAGTCAAGAAAGTTCGGGTACGAGATAGACA
The DNA here is from genome assembly GCA_050748185.1 of Pyrinomonadaceae bacterium. Classification (GTDB taxonomy): domain Bacteria; phylum Acidobacteriota; class Blastocatellia; order Pyrinomonadales; family Pyrinomonadaceae; genus JACCRA01. Next base: position 7,938 of record JBOGOY010000006.1, on the reverse strand, counting down.
TCTCCGGCACTTGCGGACTGTCTTCCGAAAGCCGCACCAGCCTATCCGGGTCAGAGTAAGGCAGAGGGCGCAACAGCGCCGCGTTGACGACGCTAAAGATCGCGGTATTGACACCGATGCCGAGCGCCAGCACGATGATGATGACCGCCGTCACGCTCCAGTTTTTCCACAACATCCGCAGAGCGAACCGTATGTCTTGCCACAAAGTAGTTATCACAACACCTCATTCAAGGGATGAGGGCGAAGGGATAAATAAGAAAATGCTTTGACACCTTTTCATTAATCCCTTATCCCTGCGCTCTCATCCTTTATTCATATCTCAGCGCGATCATCGGATCGACCTTGGTTGCGCGCCGCGCCGGGACGTAACACGCCAGCAGCGCCACGCCCGCGAGCAAGAGCGTGATTAAGCCGAAGGTCAACGGGTCGGTCGCGCTCACGCCGTAGAGCAAACTCGCCATCACGCGCGTCAGCGCGAAGGCTCCGACTAAGCCGATGCCGATGCCGACGAGCGTCAAGATCATGCCCTGACTGATGACGAGCTTGAAGATGTCGGCGGCGCGTGCGCCGAGCGCCATCCGAAGACCGATCTCATGTCTGCGTTGCGCGACCGCGTAAGACATCACGCCGTAGATGCCGACCATCGCTAAAGCGAGCGCGACCGTGGCGAAGACGCCGAGCAGCATCGCGCCGAAGCGTGTCCGGGCAATTGATTCGCCGAGCCACGCCTTCATCGTGCGGACATCGGAGACGGGTTGATCTTTATCCATCTGTTGAATCTCGCGCTGCGCGGCGGCGGCCAGACTCAGCGGGTCGCCCGCCGTGCGGATGACGAGCGTCATTGAGGAATATGGAAGTTGCGGGTGCGGCCAGTAGACCATCGGGCGCGTGTCGGTATCGAGGCTCTGGTGCTTGATGTCGCCGACGACGCCGATGATTTCGGTCGGCACGAGCGGGTCGGTCATCTCAACCGTGATCCGTTTGCCGATGGGGTCTTCGCCGGGGAAATATTCGCGCGCCAAGGCTTGACTGACGACGACGACCCGCCGCTCTCCGGTCGCCTCCTGCTCCGTGAAGGTGCGCCCGGCGATGACCGGAATGTTCATCGTGCGGAAGAAGTTCTCATCCGTCACGCGCACTTCCGTCACGGGCGCGTCGCCCGCCGCGGGCGCGGGCTTCCCCTCGATGGTAAAGTCGGTCGCCGCGCCCAGACTCGCGATCGGCAGGAAGCTGACGGTCCCGACCGAGCGCACGCCGGGCAGAGCCTCGATGCGCGCGACGGCTTCCCTGAAGAAGGCGATTCGCCGGTTCGGCTCGCGGTATTTCGCGGGAGTCAGCCGCAATTGCATCGTTAACAGATTCTCCGCGTCGAAGCCCGGCTCGACCGCTTGCAGCCGCATGAAACTCTTAATCATCAACCCCGCGCCGACTAAGAGGACGAGCGCGAGCGCGACCTCCGCGACGACGAACACCTTGCGCGCACGACCGCTCCGGCTACTCGCCATGTTGCTCTTGCCGCTTTCCTTGAGCGACTCGTTGAGATCGAAGCGCGAGGCTTCAAGCGCGGGAATCAAGCCGAAGAGGACACCGGTCAGAAGCGAGACGGCGAACGTGAACCCGAGGACCGGCAGGCTGACGCCCACGCCATGAGCGCCGATCAGGTTCGGCGGGCTGAGCGCGACGAGCGTGTCCACCCCCCACATCGCGAGCAGCAATCCGAGTCCGCCACCCGTCAGCGCGAGCAGCAAACTCTCCGTCAACAACTGTCGCACGACGCGCCAGCGGCCCGCGCCGAGCGCCGCGCGAATCGCCATCTCCCGCTGCCTCGCCGTCGCGCGCGCAAGCAGCAAATTCGCGACGTTCGCACAGGCGATCAACAGCACGAACCCGACCGCGCCTAAGAGGACGAGGAGCGGCGTCCTGATCTGCCCGGCCAACTGCTCGCGCACCGGCACGAGGTTGACGCCCCAATTCTTGTTGAACTCCTGATACTGTGCTTCCAGACGGCCGGCGATGTGGTTCATCTCCGTCTGCGCTTGCTCAAGCGAGACGCCGGGCTTGAGGCGCGCCACCGCCATCGGGAAACGCCCTTTGCGCTCGCGCCACTCGACGGTGAGTTTGAACGGCGTCCACATCTGCGCCGGCTTGCCCGTCAACGAACCTTCTTTAATGAACCATTTGAAATCGGCGGGCAGCACGCCGAGGACAGACACCTTCGCGCCGTTCAGCGTCAAAGTCTTTCCGACGATGTCGGGCTCGCCGCCGAAACGACTCTGCCACAGGCCGTAACTCAAAACCACGACATTATCGCGCCCCTCTTCGGCATCGTCGGGCGTGAACGTGCGCCCCAACACGGGTTCGACGCCGAGCAGATGGAAAAGATTCGCGGTCGTCACTTGCGCCGGAATCTCTTCGGCTTCGCCCGCATCCGTGAGATTGAGTCGAGTGTCGTAAAAGACAGACATCTCTTCAAACACGCTCTGCTGGTCTTGCCAGTCGAGGAAGTTAGCCGGCGAGATGACGTTCTGTGGCCGGTTGCGCGTGCGATTATGCTCCCATACGATCACCGTCCGCTCGGCGTGGCGAAACGGCAACGCGCGCAGCAACACGACATTCAGCACCGAGAAGATCGCCGTGCTGGCGCCAATGCCCAAAGCCAGTGCGAGGACGGCCACGACGGTAAACCCCGGAGCTTTCAGCAGCACCCGCACGCCGTAACGAACGTCTTGCCATAAGGTTTTCATTAGCCACACCTCAAAAGCAGTGACAAGATGAAGAGCCTCTTGCTCGTCACTTGTCACTTGTCACTCGTTACTGCTTCATTCGTACCTGAGCGCGATCAGCGGATCGACTTTCGTCGCCCGCCGCGCCGGCAGGTAATTGGCGAGTAACGCCACCGCCGTGAAAACGAGTGAGACGCTGGCGAAGATCACCGGGTCGGTCGTGCTGACGCCGTAGAGCAGGCTTGCCAACACGCGCGTCACGGCGAAGGCGCCCGCCAGACCGACGCCGACGCCGAGCAGCACGAGCGCCATCCCTTGACCGATCACCATCCTAAGCACGTCGCCGGTCTGCGCGCCGAGCGCGAGGCGGATGCCGATCTCGTGCGTCCGCTGCGCGACCGTATAGTTCATCACGCCGAAGATGCCGATGGCCGCCAGCACGAGGGCCACGCCGGCGAAGACGCCGAGCAGCAACATATTGAAGCGGCGCGGTGCGACGTTGCTCGCGACGAGCCCGCTCATCGTCTGCGTCTGCCAGATCAGTTGGTCACGGTTGATCTCGCGGATGGCCCCGCGCACGGCGGGCGCGACCCCGTTCGGGTCGGCGGTCGCCGTGCGAACCACTAGGTCAAGTGTGACCCGCGGGTCTTGCAGGTAAGAGACATACATGTCGGGGTAGGCTTCCGCGCTCAGGCTTTGGTGGCGCACGTCGCCGACGACCCCGACGATCTGGCGGGTCGGCTGCTCTCTGTCGAGCGGAATGAGGCGCTTGCCGATCGGGTCTTCGGTCCCGAAGAAACGGCGCGCGAAGGCTTCGTTGACGACCACGACCGGCGGCGCTTTCCCCCCGTCCTGTTCGGTGAAGGTGCGACCTCTGCGAAGGGGAATGTTCAGCGTGCTGAAGTAACCGGGACTCGCAATCGTGTATCCGGCGGAAGGCTCCGAGCCGGGCGCGGCGGACGGGCGTCCTTCGATGTTGAAGTCATAAATAATCTCGCTCCCGCCGAGCGGCAACTGCGACGTGACGCCGACGGCTTCGACGCCCGCTACTTCACTCGTGCGCCGCATGACTTGTTGAAAGAAACGCGCCTGATCTTCCGGTTGCGGATACTTCTTGCCCGAGATGGGCAGCGTTAATGACAACACACTTCCTGTTTCATAACCCGGATCGGTGTTGAGCAGCTTATAGAAACTCTTGATGAGCAGACCCGCGCCGACGAGCAGCACGAGCGAGAGCGCCACTTCGGAGACGACGAGCAGGCCGCGGACGCGACTGCGCCGCCCGCCTTCGGTCGAACCGCGCCCGCCCTCTTTAAGTGCTTCGTTCAGATCGAGCCGAGAGGCTTGCAGCGCGGGGGCGAGTCCGAACAGGATGCCGGTTAAAGTCGAAATGCCGAGCGTGAACAGGAGCACGCGCGCATCGAGACTCACTCCACCCAAGTTCGCCACTTCGGGCGGACTCGCGGCAAGCAGCAGGTCAACGCCCCACACCGCGAGCAGGAGGCCGAGCGCGCCGCCCACGAGAGAGAGCAACAAACTCTCCGTCAGCAGTTGGCGCACGACGCGAGCGCGGCTCGCGCCGAGCGCCGTTCGCACCGCGATCTCTTTCCCACGGCCCGTCGCCCGCGCCAGCAACAGGTTGGCGACGTTCGCGCACGCGATGAGCAACACACAACCGACCGCGCCCAAGAGGACGAGCAGCGCGGGTTTGATGTCGCTGACGAGCGAATCCTGCAACCCCACGAGGCGCATACGCCGGCCCGTGTTCGAGGCCGGATACTGCGCTTCGAGCGCACGCGCGATGGTGTCCAGTTCCGCGTTCGCCCCCTCAAGCGTCGCGCCCGGCTTGATGCTCGCGAGGACGGGCAGGAACACCCTCTCGCGCCGCGCCCTGCTCTCTTTCACCACCGGCGATGACGAGAGCGGCACCCAGAATTCGCGCGGGTGCGTCATGGCGAGCGGGAACTGAAATCCCGGCGGCATCACGCCGACGACCGTCTTGCCGCCGCTGAGCGGGATTTGCCGCCCGATGATTCCGGGATCGCCGCCGAATCGCCCCTGCCAGAATTCGTGACTGAGGACGACGACGGGCGGCGTGCCCTCGCGGTCCTCCTCGGTGCTGAACGTGCGCCCCAGAGCCGCGTTCACGCCGAGCAGCGGGAAGAGGCTCGACCAGACAGCCGCTCCGTACACGCGCAACGGCTCGTCGCCGCCTGTCAGCGTCGTCCCCGTCGTCAAAAATCCGGCGACGTGTTCCAACGTCTGCGCGCGGGCCGCGTAATCCTCTAAATCGGGATACGCCACCGAGGCGGGTCCGCCTGTCGTACCGCTGTGAAACAGCGCCACGCGCCCGGCGTTCGCGAACGGCAGCGGGCGCAACAACACCGCGTTGACGACCGAGAAGATCGCCGTGTTCGCCCCGATGCCTAAGGCCAACGCCAGTACCGCGATTAGAGTGAAGCCGGGAGACTTGCGGAGCATCCGCGCGCCGTATTTGATGTCTTGCCAGAGAGTTCTCATCATCCCACCTCAAGAGCGGAACCACAGACGCGCTCTTGCTACCGGCACCCGACACCTTTATTCGTACCTGAGCGCGATCATCGGATCGACCTTTGTTGCTCGCCGCGCCGGGATATAGCACGCCAGTAAAGCCGTCGCCGTCAGAAGCAGCGCGGCGACGGCGAAAGTCGCCGGATCGGTTGTGCTGACGCCGTAGAGGAAACCGTTAAGGGCGCGGGTGACGACGAGCGCCGCGCCGAGGCCGACGACGACGCCGAGACCAACCGGGAGCAGGCTCTTCGCCAACACCAATCTCAGAATGTCACTCCGGTGAGCGCCGAGGGCCATGCGGATGCCGATCTCGCGCGTGCGCTGGGTGACGAAGTAAGAGGTGATGCCGTAGATGCCGACCGTGGCGAGGACGAGCGTGAGCGAACTGAAGAGGCCGAGGATGGTCGAGCCGAAACGCTGCACAATCAGCGCGTCGCCGATGTGTTCGCGGATCGTCACCACGTCCGAGATCGGCAGATTCGCGTCCATCGCTCTGATCTCGTTTCGCACTGGGTCGAGGACGCGCGCCGGGTCGTCGCTCGTGCGGACCAAAAGCGTCAGCGTCTCCAATCCGACCGCCGCGATTGAATGCTTCAGCGGCGCATAGACGTAAGGCGCGGCGACTTCGTTCAGGTTGTGATACTTCGCGTCGCGCACGACGCCGACAATCGTGCCACCGGGGAACCGCCCGCCCACGCCGACGTTGCGACCGAGCGGATCGACATCGGGGAAAAAGCGCCGTGCCATCGTCACGTTGATGACGACGACTGGTGGCGCGCCGTGACGATCGGCTTCGGTAAATTCGCGACCGCGCAAGAGGCTCACGCCCACCGTCTTAAAGTATGCGTCTCCTACGTAATTGAACTCGGCTTCCGGCGGCTCGCCCCCGCGCGGCTCGTAGCCGTCGATTGAGATGTTCAACATGTATGAAGCCCCCGGCACGAGCGGCGGGGTCGTCGCCCAACTCGCCGCCACGACGCCGGGCAACTGCCCGACGCGCTCGATTGATTCGTGGTAGAAATTCTCGGCCCCGGCTTCCGTATAGCGCTGGAGGCCGAGGTTGACGGAGGCGAGCGCCAGTTTCTCCGTCTCGAAACCGGGAGTCATCGCGAGCGCGGTTCGCAGGCTGCGGATGAACAAACCCGCGCCGACGATGAGGACGAGACACAGGGCGATCTGCACGACGAGGAGGATGTGACGGACCCCGGAGCGACCGTGTGCATACGCCGAGCTTTGATCCTTAATCGCCGACACGAGGTCCGGCTTCGAGACTTGCAGCGCGGGAACCAGTCCGAAGATGACGCCGGTAACGACGGAGGCGAGCAGCGTGAAGCCGAAGACCCGGCGGTCAAGTCCGAGTCCGAGGGCTTCGATGGAGATGCCGCCCGGCAACTCGTAAGCCGCCAGCGCCTCCAACGCCCACACCGCGACGAGCAGGCCGAGCGCCCCGCCCATAAGCGCGAGCAGCAGACTCTCGACGAGCAACTGCCGGACGATGCGCCCGCGGCTTGCGCCGAGCGCGACGCGCACGGCGATCTCTTTACGCCGCCGGCTCGCCCTTGCCAGCAGCAGATTCGCCACGTTGGCGCACGCGATCAAAAGCGCCAGCGAGACGACGCCGACGAGCAAGGAGACGAAGCGCACAACGTCGGCGCGACTGCGGCTCCCCGTCGCAGCCGTCTCGATTGGCGTGACGGTGACGTTGAAGCTGCGCGGCGTCTCTCGTGGATACGCCTCTCTGATCCGATTCGTCAGCACGCCCACTTCCGCCTGCGCCCGCTCGATGCTCGCACCTTCCTTGAGTCGCCCGACCACCGACAGCCAACCCCAGCCTCTCATCTCAGGATTGAGTTGCAACGCTTCGCCCGTGGCGAGCGGCGTGAACATACTGATCGGAACCCAGACCTCCGGCGCGCGAGTCAGACTCAAGCCCCTGAACCCCTGCGGCGCGACGCCGATGATCGTCAGCGGTCGGCTGTTAACTGTAATGGATTTGCCGATCACGTCCGCCGCGCCGCCGTAACTTCGCTGCCAAAGCTGGTGGCTGATGACGGCAACCGGGTGTGTCGCGGGCGTGCGATCCTCTTCCGGGAGAAACGTGCGCCCCCGCACCGCGCCGACGCCGAGCACATCGAAGTAGTTGCCGGAGACGAAACTGCCGGGCATGATCTCGGATCGCTCGTCCACGTTGACGCTAAAGCTCTCCGCCGAGTAGCCGGCGAGACCCGTCAAGGCCGTGTTGCCGTCGCGAAAATCCGTGTACGCTGGATAAGAGAAAGAGCGCGCGGACAGCGCGACGAGCCGCCCCGGCTCCGCGACGGGCAGCGGGCGCAGCAACACCGCCTGAACGACGCTGTAAATCGTCGAATTCGCGCCGATGCCGAGCGCCAGCGTCAAGACCGTCACGAAAGTAAAGCCCGGACTCTTCAACAGCATTCTGACGCCATAACGCAAATCTTGTATTAGTCCGCTCATGTCCTCACCTCTCCCTTACCGCTTCTGAAGTCGCTCCCGCTCCCCTTCACTCGTACCTCAACGCGATCATCGGATCGACCTTCGTCGCGCGCCGCGCCGGCAGATAGCAGGCGATGAGCGCCACCACAGCGAGCAGCACGGGGACGCCGACGAAGGTTAACGGGTCGGTCGCGCTGACGCCGTACAGCAG
>JBOGOY010000005.1:0-18562 GCA_050748185.1 Pyrinomonadaceae bacterium | reverse complement strand
GCACTCGTCACAGTAAGCTGCACGCGCTCGCCTTCCTCTAAATTTATCGGTCTGAGTGGACGAAAGACGCCGTTTTCAAAGATAGCTTCAACTGCTTCGCTCACGACTGCCCCTCCCACCAAATTTCAAGCTGAGGAACACATCGTATCACTTAGCGCATTGCTACCGCCCGCCGGTCATTAGCAGGCCGATCTCTTCGAGCGTCGCCGTCCGCGGATCGACTTCGCCAGCCAGTTTGCCTTCGTGCAGGATGAGCAGGCGGTCGGCGAGCGCGGTCACTTCTTCGAGTTCGGCGGAGACGAGCAGGACGGCGCAGCCGGCATCCCTCAGTTGCACGAGGTTGCGGTGGATGAACTCGATCGCGCCGATGTCCACGCCGCGCGTCGGCTGCGAGACGAGCAACAGTTTGGGGCGCAACGCGAACTCGCGGCCGATGATCAGTTTCTGCTGGTTGCCGCCGGAGAGAGCGCGCGCCAGCAGATCGGGGTTGGCCGGGCGCACATCAAATTCCTGAATGATGCCTTCGGTGCGCTGGCGGATGCCGCGCTCGTCGAGCAGCACGCCGCCTGCGGACACGGCCGGTTTGCGGTAGTGGACGCCGAGCACGGAATTCTCAGAGAGATCGAAATCTAACAGCAGGCCGCGCCGGTGACGATCTTCCGGGATGTGCGCGATACCAATCTCGCGCCGCCGCCGCGCGTCTTCGCGCAGGATGTCGCGCCCGGCGAAGCGCACCTCGCCGGCGAGGTAGGCTGGGCCAATTAACCCGGCCAGCGACTCGATCAACTCCGTCTGGCCGTTGCCTTCGACGCCGGCCACTCCAACGATCTCGCCCGCCCGCACGTCGAACGACACGCGATCTACCCGCCGCGTTTTCCGGTCGCGCCCCGTCACGACGAGATCGCGCACGCTCAACACGACATCGCCCGGCTTCGACTCGGGCTTCTCGACGCGCAACAGCACGTCGCGCCCGACCATCAGGCGGGCCAACTCCGCCGCGCTCGTCTCTGGCGTCTGGACGCGGCCGACGACGCGGCCGTCGCACATCACCGTCACCTCGTCGGAGATCGCGAGCACTTCCGATAGCTTGTGCGTGATGATGACGACCGTCTTTCCCTGCTCGCGCATCCGCCGCAGGATGGCGAACAAGTCTTCGACCTCCTGCGGGGCCAGCACCGCGGTCGGCTCGTCCAAGATCAACAAACGCGCTTCGCGATACAGAGCCTTCAACAACTCGACGCGCTGCTGCTGCCCGACTGACAAATGTTCGATCGTCTCTTCCGGGTCGATTTGAAGCCTGAACTCTTCCGACAACGCGCGAATCCGGTGCGCGGCGCGGTCGAGATCGAGCGAGGCCGGGTTGCCCGTCTCCGCGCCGAGCACGATGTTCTCGGCCACCGACATCGTCTCGACCAGCATAAAGTGCTGGTGAACCATCCCGACGCCCAAATCGATCGCGTCGTGCGGCGTCGCGATCCGGCGCGCCGCGCCGTCGATCACGATCTCGCCTTCGTCCGCCGTGTAGAACCCGTAGGCGATCCGCATCGCCGTGGACTTCCCCGCCCCGTTCTCGCCGACGATGGCGTGAATGGTCCCCGGCCGAACCGTGATGTTCACGCGATCATTTGCGAGCACGTCACCGAAACGTTTAGAGATATTTCTAAGCTCAAGCATAGAAAGGTGTCAGGTGCCGGGTGTCAGGTTAAAAGGTGACTTCGCGAGGGAGTTTCTAAGGGCGTAAAGCTGATGGCCCAGCGACTGAGTGGATTCAAAATGTTGCTTGAGTTGCTCTGGCGACAAGTATTCGAGGCGCGGCGCAATATCTAATTGGGTTTCTAATTCAGCTAATGACGCCTGAGCTATAGACAGGTGGTGTAAGTATTCTTTCAAATGTTCTCTCGTATGGCCTTCAGCAATGTTAAAGGGAACTGAAACGGCTGCCCTCTGCATCTGGCTGCTCAAAGCATAGATTTCATGTTTGGGGAAGGCCCGAGTAAGACGCTAAACCTGCTCCACTAAGATCATCGCGGCCTGCCACACACGTAACTCGCGATAGCTCTTCACCATACTTCACCATATTTCCACCTCACGCTTTGGAGCCACATAAACCGACACCCGACACCCGATACCCGCTTTATTTCGCCATTGCGTCCGTCACTTCAATTTCGCCCTTGATGATCTTCTGCTTCGCAGCCTCGGCCTCTTTGATCACGTCTGCGGGGATAAGCTTTTCGTTGTACTGGTCCATCGCGTAACCGACGCCGTCGTTCTCAAGGCCATAGACGTGGATGCCGCCCGCGAACTTGCCGCCCACTAATTCTTGAATGGTCAGATAAACCGCATTGTCTACACGCTTGACCATGCTGGTCAGGACGAAGCCGGGCTTGACCCAGTTCTGGTTCGCGTCCACGCCAATCACGAACTTACCGTACTGCTCGGCGGCGTCGAACGCGCCGAGGCCGGAGTTGCCGGCAGCGGTGAAGAGCACGTCCGCGCCCTTGCCGATCTGCGCGATGGCAATCTCTTTGCCCTTGCCGGGGTTGTTCCACGCGGCGTCGGTCACGCCGACGTAGTTTTCGATCACGCGGATTTTCGGGTTGACCGCCCGCGCGCCCTCGGCGTAGCCGGTGGCAAATTTATGGATGAGTTCGATGTCCATCCCGCCGATGAAGCCGATGATCCCCGTCTGCGACTTGCGCGCGGCGATCAGGCCGACGAGGTACGAGCCCTGATGCTCTTTGAAGACGAGCGAGGCGACATTGTCGAGAAACTGTCCTTCGATCGGTTTGCCCGCGGCGTCGCGCTTCGGAATGACGCCGTCGATGATCGCAAACTTGATGTTCGGGTAATCGTTCGCCACCCGCTCCATGATCTCCGTCTGCGCGAAGCCGACGCCGATGATCAAATCGAAGCCGCGCTCGGCGAAGGCGCGCATCGCCGGCTCGATCGAGGTGGGGTCGCCCGGCTCCACGTCGCGCAGCAAAATCGGAAAATCCTTCGCGGCGCGCTGCACGCCCTCCCACGCCGCCGCGTTGAACGAGCGGTCGTCCTTGCCGCCGATGTCGAAGACGATGCCGACCTTGAGTTTCGACTTGTCATCTGCACCACCGGCGCGCCCCGCCCGGTCACAGGCCGGGGCAAAGACGAGCGCGAGTGACAGGCACATCAAAGCAAGGCAGGTTTTGCCGGTAAATCTCATGCGTCAAGCCCCCACGAGGAAATGATGAATGATGAATGATGAATAAAGACAAGCTGTTCTTCATTCATCATTCCGCATTTCGCATTCCGCATTCTTTGTGATCGTGTCCTTGATTAACTTCAGCGGTTGAGCCGGGGGAGACCCTGCGATGGTGTAGGCCGCGCGGATGCGCGTGATGGCGGCGTCGGCGCGTTGGTCCCCTTCGCGGCAACGAACGACGCCGAGCGGGTCGCCCCGCTTGACCGCGGCGCCGTACCGCACCTCTGCGACGAACCCGACGAGTGGGTCGATGACGTCCTCGACCTGCGCCCGCCCGCCGCCAAGAACGGCGACTGCGTGGCCGATCTCCGCGACATCAATCTGTGTAACGAACCCTTCGCGCGGGAATTCTACCTTAACCTCGCGCCGCGCCGAAGTGTAAAGCAGCGAGGGGTCGTCGCACACTCGCGGGTCGCCGCCCTGTGCCTCGATGTTGCGCCGGAAACATTCCAGCGCCGCGCCCGATTCGAGGGCGCGGACGGCGTGGGCGCGCGCGGATTCGTCGGTCGCCTCAAGGCCGCCGAGGCGGATCATCCGCGCCGTCAGTTCGACTGATAGTTCCAACACCGGCCGCGCACACTCGTGCGCCTCGCCGCGCAGAATTTGAATGCACTCTTCGACTTCGTTGGCGTTACCGACGGCGCGCCCGAGTGGTTGGTTCATGTCCGTGATGAGTGCTTCGGTTTTGACGCCGCACGAGTTGCCGGTCTTGACGAGCGCGCGGGCCAACTCGCCCGCCCGCGCCTCTTCACGCATGAACGCGCCGGTGCCGGTCTTCACGTCAAGCACGAGCGCGTCGAGGCCAGCGGCCAACTTCTTGGACATGATCGAGGCGACGATGAGCGGAACGGCTTCGACCGTCGCCGTCGCGTCGCGCAGCGCGTAAAGCTTTTTGTCGGCCGGCGCGATCTCGCCGGTCTGCCCCGTCATCGCGAAGCCGATCTGTTCGAGCACTCGGCGAAATTCGGCGAGCGGCAGGTTCACGCGGTAGCCGGGAATCGCTTCGAGCTTGTCGAGCGTGCCGCCCGTGTGGCCCAAACCACGGCCCGAGATCATCGGCACGCACAGCCCACAGGCGGCCGCGAGCGGCGCGATGACGAGCGAGGTCTTGTCGCCCACGCCACCGGTCGAGTGTTTGTCGGCTTTCGGCAGAGGGATGTCGGAAAAGTCGAGCACCTGACCCGAGCGCAGCATCGCTTCCGTCAGCGCGCGCTGCTCTTCCTCGTCCATCCCACGCCACAGCACGGCCATCAACAGGGCCGTCGCCTGATAGTCCGCAAATTCGCCCGTCGTCACGCCGCGCACGAAAAAGCGAACCTCTTCAGGCGTGAGCGCGCCGCCGTCGCGTTTCTTTTTGATTATTTCCGATGGGCGCATTTGTCAGGAAGCTACGGGCCGCTCCTTATAACCTTTACTCTTCTTGCAGCAGAACGATCGCTTGTGCCGTCACCGCGCGCCACTCGCCGACCGCATCCACTCCTTCGCCGGTCTTGGCCTTGACGCTGACCAAAGAAATTTCGACGCCGAGCGCGGCCGCCAGTTTCTCGCGCATCGCCTCGATGTGCGGTCGCAACTTCGGGCGTTCGAGCAGCACGTTCGAGTCAACATTGACCACACGACAACCGCGACCGCGCGCCAATTCGACGGCGTGCGCCAGAAACTTCAAACTCTCGACGCCCTTCCAGCGCGGATCGCTATCGGGAAAGTGCGCGCCGATGTCGTCAGCCGCGAGCGCGCCTAAGATCGCGTCGGTGATCGCGTGCGTCAGCGCGTCGGCGTCTGAGTGGCCTTCCGCGCCGCGCTCTGAAGGGACCAGCACGCCGCCCAGCACGAGCGGTCGGCCTTCAACAAGGCGGTGCGTATCGTAGCCGATGCCGATGCGGAACATGAAGCAGTAGTCAGGCGAAGTTTTTGCTGCGCTTAATGCGCGTTGAAATCTTTGAGCATCATTTCCGCGAGCGCGAAATCCTCGGCCCGCGTGATCTTGATGTTGTCCACGCTGCCTTCGACGACGGCGACCGCGTGGCCGAGGCGCTCGACGAGCGCGCTGTCGTCAGTGGCCTCGACGCCTTCGGCTAGAGCCTGTTCGTAGGCGCGGCGCAGCAACTCGTAGCGGAAGCACTGTGGCGTCAGCGCGTGGCAGAGCGTGGCACGCTCGAACGTGCGGACGACTGTGCCGCCCCGCACTTCCTTGATTGTGTCAACCGCCGGGGCCGCGAGGATCGCCGCGCCCTTCGCACGAGCCGCCTCAATCGTCCGGTCGATCTCCGCCGGCGTGACGAACGGGCGCACACCGTCGTGGATGGCAATCACCTCGGCCGTCGCCGCGCGCACTGTCTGCAAGCCGCGCCACACCGATTCGGTGCGCGTCTGGCCGCCGGCCACCACGCGCGCCAGTTTGCCGAGTTGGTACCGCCCGACCAGTTGCAGGAAGTCGGACGTCTGCGCGGCGGGCACGACCACGATCATTTCGCCGACCGCCGCGCTCTGCTCGAAACGCCTGAGTGTGTGGATGATGAGAGGAATTCCGCCGAGTTCCCGGAATTGCTTGGGCTGCCGCTCGCCGCCGCCGCCGGCCCGCGTCCCCTTCCCAGCGGCGACGATGATGGCGTAGTTCATAAAACGAGTGACGAGTGACGAGTGGCAGGACGAGAACAGTTCTTACCTATCACCTGTCACCCGTCACCCGTCACCCAAAGATCAGTCTTCGTGTTCGAGATGGCGCGGGGCGGTGGCGGAAGAGGCCGCGGGCGCGCGCGGCGGATCGGGGGCGCGGTATGTCCGGCGCGCGCCGCCGTTGGGCGTGCGCGATTCGTGGATGCCGTTGTCGGGAGCGTCTTCCCAGAGACGCCCGAAGATCATCTTACCGGCCGTGGTCTGCAACACGCTCGTCACAGAGATGTCGCAGTTTTTGCCGATCATCTTGCGCGCGTTGTCCACCACTACCATCGTGCCGTCGTCGAGGTAAGCGACCCCCTGATTGTATTCTTTGCCTTCCTTCAGAACGAAGACCTTCATCGACTCGCCCGGCAACACCACCGGCTTCAGGGCGTTCGCCAGTTCGTTGATGTTGAGAATTTGGACCCCGTGCAGTTGGGCCACTTTATTCAGGTTGAAGTCGTTCGTCACCACGACGGCTTCGATCTGCTTGCTCAGTTCGAGCAGCTTCAAATCAACTTCGCGCACCGCCGGAAAGTCCGTGTCCACGACCTGTATATCGAGCGAGCCGTTCGACTGCAAACGGTTGAGCATGTCGAGCCCGCGCCGCCCGCGCTGCCGCTTGGAAGAGTCGGGCGAATCGGCCACCTGCTGCAACTCGCGCAGGATGAACTGCGGGATGACGATGGTCCCCGAAAGGAAGCCGGCCTCGGCGATGTCGGCGATGCGCCCGTCGATGATAACCGAGGTGTCCAAAATTTTTAAGTCGCGCTTGGTCCCCTTGTCGCTGAAGATGCCGCCGAGGGCCGAAAGATCCAGATACTCTCCCTTGGCCGCGCCGACCACCAGCCCGATGTAGCCCATCAGGAAGATCAGTGACAGCACGAGGAACCCTTTGGTTTCGGGCGGCACGGCCAGCGATTCCAAACTCGTGACGAGCGACCCGATCAGGTAGGCCCCGATGATCCCCATGATCGACCCGAAGGCCGCTCCGATCAGAGTCTTCAGCGACGCACGCTGGATTCGCATTTCAAAGAGGATGATGGCGACGGCGAGGGCGGCCCCGACGCCCGCGGAAACGAGCCTGTGGCCGGGGACGGGATGCAGCATGTAACCCGCCGCGATGAGCAGCGCAGCGAAGACTACACGAATGATGACCAAGTCAACCTGCATAATGATGCGATATTAACACGCCCTTTCCGGGGGCGATACTAAAACGTTATTGGTGTATGAGAACTAAACTGTTGAGGCGCTGTGTCTCAATGATCAGGCATGCGTGAGCGACACCGGGAGGTTATAAAGGAGTTGCCACGTTCAGCGCAAGCCGCTGACGAAGAGCGTCTCGCCGTTAATCGAGCGGGCGTCCGCGGAGAGCAAATAGAGGCACGCGCGCGCCACCTCGTCCGCGACCACCGGCCGCTGCGTGGCGCCGGCAACGGGCGTCATTCCAGCGTCGTCGCCGGCGAAGACGCTGCGCGCGCCGACTTCGGAAGGTGTAGCGACCGGCCCGCCGAACGCCACGCAGTTGACGCGGACGCGCTGTGGCGCGAGTTCGCGCGCGAGAGCTTTCGTCAGACCGGCCACTCCCGCCTGTGCCGCGACCGTGGCGACGCTGCCCGCCTCTTCAACCCGGCCCGACAACCCGGCCTCCGAGACAAGATTGACGATGGCCGGCGCGGGCCGCCCACGCATCAAAGGGACGGCCGCCTGCGCGCACAGATACGCGCCCTTCAGCGAGACGCCCAGCACTTCGTCCCACACCTCTTCGCTCAACTCTGCCAGAGAGGCGGCGCGCGCTAGTCCCGCGGCGTTGACCAATAGATCGAGCCGCCCGTATATCGCGCCCACTTCGTCGAACGCGCGGCGCACGTCGGCCGGCCGCGACAAATCAGCCTCGACCGTCTCGGCCAGCGTCCCCAGTGACCGGAGTTCACCCGCGACGCGCCCGCCCTCCTCATCGCCCGGCGCGTAATGCACGACGACGTAAGCGCCTTCGAGCGCCAGCGACACCGCGACCGCGCGCCCCACACCACGCGCCCCGCCGAGCACGAGCGCGACCTTTTCCGTGAATCCGCGAAAACTTTGTCCGGGCATGAGAGAAATGATGAATGATGAATGCGAAATGATGAATCAACTGATTTTCATTCATCATTCATCATTTCGCATTCATCATTTCTTAGAAGAGTTCGTCCAGCGCTTCCTCCACCGAGCGGACGCCGACAACGCGCAGACCGATGAGGCGTTTGAGGTCGGCGGCATTTGAGGCGGGCACGATGAGCTTCTTAAAGCCGAGCGCTTGCGCCTCTCTGGCGCGCACCGCCGCCTGTGTCGCGCCGCGCACCTCGCCGGTGAGGCCCACTTCGCCGAAGACGGCCGTTTCCGCGTCGATCGGCTGGTTGCGGAAGCTCGAAGCGATAGCGGCGACGACGCCGAGATCGGTCGCCGGCTCGTCGATTTCGAGGCCGCCGGCGACGTTGACGAACACGTCGTCGCCTAAGAGTTGCAGCCCGACGCGCTTCTCCAGCATGGCGAGCAGCAGCGCGATGCGGTTCGAGTCAAGCCCGTGCGCCATCCGCCGGCCGGTGCCGTACTTGGTCCCCGCGACGAGAGCCTGCACCTCGACCAGCATCGGCCGCGTGCCCTCCATGCAGGCCGTCACGACCGAGCCGGAGACATTCGTCGGGCGCTCCTGCAAAAACATCTGTGAGGGGTTAGCCACGGGGACCAATCCCGCCCCTGTCATCTCGAAGACGCCCAACTCGTTCGCCGCGCCGAAACGGTTCTTGGTCGCGCGCACGATGCGGTGCTGTTGATGTCGCTCGCCCTCGAAGTAGAGCACCGTGTCCACGATATGTTCCAGCGCTTTGGGGCCGGCGATGGCCCCTTCCTTCGTGACGTGTCCGATGAGAAAGACCGGCACGTTGCGGTTCTTCGCCAGCATCAAAAATTGACCCGCCACCTCTCGCACCTGCGAAACCGAACCGGGGGCCGACTCGATGCTTGAAGAAAAAACCGTCTGGATCGAATCCACGATCAACACGCCCGGTTCGGCGCGATCGATCTCGCGCATGATGTTTTCGAGATTCGTCTCCGGCAGCAGAAACAGGTTCTTCGCCTCAAGCCCCAGACGCTCGCCGCGCATCTTAATCTGCCGCTCCGATTCTTCACCCGAGACGTAGAGCACGGTGGTCCCCTGCGCGCTCAATTTGTCGGCCACCTGCGCGATGAGAGTTGACTTGCCGATGCCGGGCTCGCCGCCGAGCAGCACGAGGCTGCCCGGCACGACCCCCCCGCCGAGCACGCGGTCGAATTCGTCGATACCGGAAGAGACGCGCGCCTCGTCCTGCGACTCGATGTCGCCGTAGGCGATGGGCTTGACCTCGCGCAGGCGGAAGGCGGCGGCTCCGCGCCCGCCGGACGCGGAGCCGCTCTTCTGGACGGGCGCGGCGCGCTCTTCGACGTAAGCATTCCACGCGCCGCAGTCAGGGCACTTGCCGAGCCACTTGCGCGACTGGTTGCCGCAGTTCTGGCAGACATAAACGGTGGTTGGTCCCTTAGCCATAAAATAGTAGTCAGTGGTCAGTAGCAAAGCATGGTAGCAGGTGTTCTTCACGAATCCGTCAAGTGTGGCGACTGGCGGATCAAGCGGCGTCGGCGTGGGGAGATTGGAAGATCGCGCGCCAAACTTGTAGGGCAGGGCTTGTCCCTGCCCGCCGCCGCTGCCGTGACCAATCGAGCAGCGGACTTGTCCCTGCCCCTACAAAATCGCTGATGATCAATCTCTCTTCCGGCGTCGCGGGGCGACGAGTTCTTCGTATTCAGCAAATTTCCCATGCAGGATGTCTGCGCGGAGGCTTTCAAGCTCGGCGGTCAGTCTCTCCTCGAAGCGGCGCGTGACTCGCTTGGGGTTGAAGCCTTCCGCGACCTCAATTCGTTCGGGCGCGCCGACGCGGGCGAAGGCTTCGGGTTTGAAATCTTCGAGAAACTCGTAGCGCATCGCGACCGGCGCGGCGTAAGCCCTGCCGCAACGCCTAACGATGTGGGCCGCGCCTTTGTAAAACCTGAGCGGGCGCGCGTCGTTCGGCAGCGTCTCGCCTTGCGGAAAAATCCAGAGGACGCGACTCGTCTCCCGCAGTAGCCGGGCCGCATACTCGACGCTTTGGGCCGCCTCGCGTGGCCTCTCGCGAGCGACCGAGAACGCGCCCAGACGCTGAAACAATGGATACGCGCGCAACTGCCGCTCTTCCATCATCACGAACTGATCGAGCCGGCACGCGCGCCCCGTCTGGAATGCGACCAACCCGTCCCACCAACTTGAATGATTGGCGTAGAGAATCATCGGCAGATCGCGCGCCCGTTGGCGTAAGTCAGACAAGCCGGCCACGCGCAAACCCTTGAATCGGCGCGCGATCAGGTTTCGGTTATAAGCGGCGAACAAGCGCTCGAACCAAGCGCTCTTCCGGGCCTCGATCATTTTGCGAGTGACAAGTCAAAACAGTGACAAGTGACCGAGTGACCGAGTGACAAGACAGAACAGTCTTTCTCCTGTCACTCGGTCACTTGTCACTGTTCACTCTCTAAGAGGTCTTTAATCTTCTCCACCGGGCGGCCGAGGACGGCGCGCGATCCTCGTTCGACGATCGGACGTTGAATCAACTCGGGATGCTCAACCAACAAACCGATGATCTCGTCGTCTGTCAGATCGCGCTTCCCCAAGTTCAATTCGCGGTACACAGCCTCGCCCGTGCGCAGCAACTCGCGCGCCGTGATGCCCATTTTGCCAATGAGTTCACGCAACTTCGCTTCGCCGATGGGGGCGATGAAGTAGTTGATTTTCTCGTAAGGGATACCGCTCTCACGGAGCAACCGATCAGTCTCGCGGCATTTAGTGCAAGTGGGCTTTTCGTAAACTATGATCGCGTCTTTCATAGCGTCTCCGGTTGTTGGTTTTTGTCAGTCGTCCGTAGTCCGTGGTCAGTTGCACGTGTTCGGGTAGCTCGACACGGAAATTCTTAACCATCCAAGCCAAGCGGCGCAGAGCCACAAACAACTGACCACGGACGTTTTCCTACGGAAATATTCCCCGCACGCGGGTGGCTTCGGCGACGCGCCCAACGGCGAGGATGTAAGCGCCGGTTCGCATGTCTGTGTCGTGCTTCACGGCCGTTTGGTGGACCAACTCGAAGGCGGTGCGGATGGTCCGCTCCAGCGTCTCGTTGACGCGGTTTTCGGTCCAGAAATAAGAGTACAAGTCCTGCACCCATTCGTAGTAGCTGACGGTGACGCCGCCGGCGTTGGCGAGGATGTCCGGGACGAGGAAGACGCCGCGGTCGTGCAGCGCGCGATCCGCACCGGGCGTCGTCGGGCCGTTAGCCAGTTCCGCGATGATGCGAGCCTTCACCCGGCCGACGTTCTTCAAGGTGATACTGTTCTCCAGCGCCGCTGGGAGCAGGATGTCGCAGTCAACTTCGAGCGCCTCTTCCGTTGCGATCTCTGTGGTCCCCTTGAGCCCGCGCAACGATTTAGTTTCGTCTTTGTGCTTGAGCACTGATTCCACGTCGAGGCCATTCGCCGCGAAAACGCCGCTTTGCGAATCGGCGATGGCGACGACGCGCGCGCCGTCCTCCGCCGCGAGCCGCGCGATGTTCGCGCCCGCATTGCCGCAGCCGTGGACGGCCACCCGCGCGCCCCGTAGACTCATCTGCTGCACGCGGCACGCCTCACGCAGCGCATAGAGACAACCGCGGGCCGTGGCCTCGCCGCGCCCTTGTGATCCGCCGAGTGAGAGGGGCTTGCCGGTGACAACGCCCAACTCGGTGTGCCCGCGCACCATCGAGATCGTGTCCATGATCCACGCCATCGTCTGCTCGTCTGTGTACACGTCGGGCGCGGGGATGTCACGGTCAGGGCCGATGATCGGCGCGATCTCGAAAGCGTAGCGGCGCGTCAGCCGCTCCAATTCGCCGCGCGACATCGACTTTGGATCGCAGATCACCCCGCCTTTACCGCCGCCGTAAGGGATGCCGACCGTGGCGCACTTCCACGTCATCCACGTGGCAAGAGCCTTCACCTCGTCGAGCGACACGCGCGGGTGAAAGCGGATGCCGCCTTTGGCCGGGCCGCGCGCGATGTTGTGCTGCACGCGGTAGCCTTCAAAAATTTTCACCTCGCCGCCGTCCATCTTGACCGGGATCGAGACGACGAGTTGACGCTTGACGTGGCTCAGAACCTGCCGCATCGACTCGTCGAGTTGCAGGTAGTCGGCCGCGCGGTCGAACTGCTGGACCGCGATCTTGAAAGGGTTCAACTCTTCCCACTGGCTCGCCCCGCCTTGCTGTTGCACCGTCACTTGCTGTTCGGCCATCACAGTTTTCCTCCTCGGGGAAGTCCAAGGTTCAAGGTCCAAAGTCACAGGTCCAAAGCCAACGCACAGCAGTTTCGCCGACAAATTGAGATCATGACTTTGGACTTTGGACCTTAGACTTTGGACTCGTTTTGGGAACAAGTACGACGTGCGCGGAGTCTAACATAGACGTATCCACTGCCTACGACCCGCTGGCACCGGTCGAACCAGAGAGAGGACCAACAGCAATGTTCAATCAACTCGTCGAATCCAGTTCGCACCGGGCCGATGCGAAGCGCAGAGGCTCTTTCTTCCTCGGCACGCTTGGCCTCTACGCGCTGCTCATCGCGGTCGCGGGCGTCGCCAGCGTGTACGCCTACGACGCGCACTTGGAAAGCGCGACCGCAGACGAAGTGGCGATCTTGATCACGCCCTCGACTGAAGCGCCGGCACAACCCCGGCACACGGCACGAGCATCGTCGTCGCCGGCAGGCGGGCCGAAACGGCCGCCACAGGTGGCAGAGCGCCCCTACGCCGTCGAGCAGATTTCAAGGTCCACACAAATCCCTCTCACCGTCTCGGTCAATCGCAACCCGGCACAGGAGATGCCGCCGGGCGCGTTCAAGTTTACCGACCGAGTCTTCAATCCGACAGATGGCGGCGCACTCGTGCCGAGCGGCGGCAATCAGAGTCTGGTTGGCGACAGCGTCAACAGACCGCTCGTCGTTGAAGAGGGCGGCGAGACGACGCCCCCTCCCCCGACACCGACGCCCGTACAGAAGAAAAAGCCCGTCTCGCTACCCAGCAGCGTCATCACGGCGAAGGCGATCCGCAAGCCAGCGCCCCTCTACCCGCCGGTCGCCAAGGCGGTTCGCGCGCAGGGACCAGTGACGGTTGAGATTCTGGTTGACGAACAGGGCCGCGTCGTCTCGGCGCACGCCACGGGCGGACACTCGCTGTTGCGCGTCGCCGCCGAGCAGGCCGCCCGGCAAGCGCTCTTCTCGCCGACGCTCCTGAACGGCCAGCCGGTGAAAGTGACCGGCGTGATCATTTATAACTTTATGCTGCAATGAGAAGTCCAAAGTCTAAGGTCCAACGGTCAAGGGCCTGTCTCAGACTTTGGACCTTGGACCTTAGACTTTGGACTTTGAATCCGAGGTACCCGCCGGCTGATGCCGCAGGTGATTTCGTAGGAAATGGTTCCGGCGGTCGCGGCGATCTCTTCCGCCGTGATGGAGAGCGGGCCGTCGCCGCCGATGAGGGTCACGACGTCGTCCTGTTTGACGTGCGGCACGTCCGTTACGTCAACGAGTGTCAGGTCCATCGAGACGCGCCCGACGATGGGGGCGAAACTTCCGCCGACGATGACATGTCCGTGGTTTGAGAGAGCCCGCGGGTAGCCGTCGTGATAGCCGAGCGGCAGCGTCGCCACCCTCGTCGGGCGCTTGGCCGTGAACGTGCAGCCGTAGCCGAGCGTCTCGCCCGCCCGCACGTGCTTGACCAGCGCGATGCGCGACCGCAGCGACATCACGGGCTTGAGCGGCGGTGGCCCCTCGGTCGGCTGCCGCTGCAACACGTCGCGCCACAACCCGTACAGCACGCCGCCCGGCCGCACCAGATTCCCCTGCGCCTGTGGGTGCGCGAAGACGGCCGCCGAATTCGACAGATGCCGGACGCGCAGTTCGTGGCCATAGGCGCGGAAGGCCGCGACGGTGGCCTCGAACCGCGCGACCTGCTCCGCCGTGAAATTGTCCTGCACCGCCTCGTCGGCCGCCGCGAAGTGTGTCATCAGCCCGTCCACGCGCAGGTTCTTGAGTTCGCTCAAACGCGCGGCAAACTCCGCCGCTTCCTCATAGCGCACGCCGAGACGCCCCATGCCGGTGTCAACCTTGACGTGAACGTCGGCTACCACATGCGCCGCGCGCGCCGTCCGATCGAGGTATTCAGCCACATCGAGGCGGTAAATTACCGGCGTCAGCTTTTGCTGCAAACAGCCGGCGGCCTGCCCTTCCCACACCCCTTCAAAACACAGAACGGATCCGCCGATTCCGGCCCGACGCAACTCAAGACCTTCTTCCACCAGCGCCACGCCGAACCACTCCGCGCCCTCGCGCTCCAGCCGGCGCGCGCATTCGACCGCCCCGTGTCCGTAGGCATCGGCTTTGACCACCGCCATCACACTGACGCCGTCGCTGACGCGCCCGCACACGACACGAAAGTTTGCCGCCAGCGCCTCCAGATCGATCTCGACCCACGTCGGACGCCCGCCACTAAGTTCTGCCCCGCTTGACAGACTCGCCACAACTCGCACATGTTCACCACGCATAGGTCGCCAGCGTGCCGCAACAGGCCCGGCCCTGTCAAACAATCAGTTTACCGCCGGAGCAATGGCATTAAATTAGAGTCTCAACACAGTACCGGGAGCGATAGAGATCGGCTGCAGGTTGCATTAAAGTGACGTGGAGAGGAGAGACAATGGAAAAGACACTCGAAACGATCATCATCGAATATCGCCAGCGCGCGCTCGACCGGCGTTCTTTCATCAGGCGACTCATCGCCGTCACCGGCAGCATGGCCGCCGCGCACACGCTGCTGGAATCGAGCGGGCTGGCGGCCACCCTGCTCTCCGAAGTCGAGTCCGCGCAAGCGAACGTGACCTCGACGACGATTCAGTACCCGAGCGAGAAAGGAGTCGAAGTCAGCGCCTATCTGAGCGTGCCGCAACGTAAGGGGACGTTCCCGGCAGTCGTCGTGATCCACGAGAACCGCGGCCTGAACGAGCACACGCGCGACGTCGCGCGCCGCTTCGCCGCCGCAGGCTTCGTCGCGCTCGCCCCCGACGCGCTGTCGCGCAAAGGCGGCACGGCCAGTATGAAATCGCCCGACGAGGCGCGCGCCGCTATCACTTCACTAGCTGCCGCGGACGCCATGACCGACCTCAAAGCCGGTCTCAGTTACCTCGACACGCACAGTAAAGTTAAACGCGGCAGGCTCGCCTCCGTCGGCTTCTGCTGGGGCGGCGCGCGTTCTTTCATGCTGGCGACTGAAAGCGAACGCTTGCGCGCGGCGGTCGTCTTCTACGGCAGCGCGCCGCCACCCGAGCGCCTCGCACAGGTGCGCTGCCCGGTGCTCGGTCTGTATGGAGAGACTGACGAACGGATCACGTCGCGTGTGCCCGAGACGGCGGAAACGTTGAAACGAGCGGGCAAGAGCTTCGAGCACAAAATCTACACGGGCGCGGGGCACGCCTTCTTCAACGACACCGGCGAGCGCTACCACGCCGAGGCGGCGAAGGACGCATGGACGCGCACGCTCGCCTTCTTACGAAAGAACCTGAGCTAACACAGGTCGCGCGGCGAACGAATTTAACTCTCCACTCTCCCGCACACGGCGGCAGGAGAGGCTGTTCAATTGTACGGTCAAGTGTCCGGGCGACTACTCGCGCCACATGTTCTCAAAGCGGGTGAACTCTTTCAGGAAGGCGAGCTTGACCGAACCAGTCGGGCCGTTGCGCTGCTTCGAGATCAAAATCTCCGCCTGCCCCTCATTTTCTTCAGTCCGGTTGTACTGCTCCTCGCGGTAAATAAATGCCACGACGTCGGCGTCCTGCTCAATACTGTTGTGGGTGATGATGTCGTTGGCGATGAAATTGTGGGGACCGGGAACAGTCAGGTCGTAAACTTCTTCCTCGCCGCAAGGTTCAATCGCCCTGATCTCGTCCCAGTAAACGTCGCTGCCCGCCAGCAGTGCCAACTCTTTTGACCCGACACTCGAAGCAACTCTCGCGGCTCGCTCGCGGCTCACGTTCTGTGTGTACAGCCTCGTGCCGCAGTGAGCCGTGCCGATGCTCGCCATCATTTGCTGCGTCGTGATGCCGGCATCCGTCATGGCGGGAACCACATACTTCCGCCAAATCTCTTGCGGGATAATATCTAAATTAGGGTTCCCCGCCATCCCTTGAGCGAAACGCGCGACATCTGCGAGACACTGATTTTTGTAGCGGCCGACCGCACCAACGACCTTTACGAATTTCTCCAGATCGGCCTTGCCACTGACGATTACATGAAACTGGTCCCTGCCCTTCCCTGCCTGCGGGACTCGTCTGACGCGGGCGTTGATGGAAAGCCGCAGCAGCAAGGATTGCACATCTCCGACCAGACATTCACTACATGAAGCGTAATAAATCGCCGGGTGATGCTTTCTCTCGCCCTTACTCGCCCAGATACACCCGTCCGTCGCCCACAGGTGGCGCAGGAACAGCGCGACCGCCTCCGCCGGTTGCTCGAAGACTTTCTCCGGCACGTGCTTTTCGTAAGACCGCAGGCCGAAGACGCCGAGCGCGTCGAGCCACTCCGTGACCGCACTGTGAACGCGATGCGTGTGGTGGCGCGTCGAAGTCAGATAAACCTGATACCACTGGCGCTCGGCATTAACGCGCGGACTCACCTCATCCCCGAACACTTCCGCCGCCAGCGAGGCGACCAGTTCGGCCAAGTCACGTTCGCGCGTGGTGTACTGGATGACGTGGCGCGGGAGCGTGCAGCCGTCGCCAATGAGATGGCCCAATAGCGACAACTCGGCGTTGTTCATGTTCTGATTGGTTCCACCTTCGAGCCGACGCGGCAACGCAAGGCGTTCACCGACCTGCAATTCATCGAGGCGCTTCCAGCCTTCGAGCGCGCGGAATTTGTGGTTCGCGGTGGCGCGGATTTCACGCCCCAGCCGCGTCCGTAGGCGGTAGATAGGCTTCACGCCGGTTGAGAAGGCGCGCGTGACGACGGCCCGCTCGATCTCCATCGTCTCTTCGTTCAAAGCCCACACCGCGAAGCCTGACTTCCCGACCAGTTCACGGATGGGAACCCGCGCACCCGTGTCCGCCAAAGTTACGAGACTGTCGCCGACGAGGCAGCCGGATTCGCGAAGGTCGGACAACTGCGGGCGGTGATCGGTGCGCGACTCGGGCGCGCGCGAGAGTTGCGAGAGGGCGACGAGCGGGACGTTCAGTTCTTTGGCAAGCCCTTTCAGTTCGCGCGAGATTTGCGAGACTTCCTGCTGGCGCGACTCGGCGCGGCGCGAAGAGCCGGACATCAGTTGCATGTAGTCCACGATGATCAAGTCAAGCCGCTTTTGCTCGGCCGCGAGCCGCCGCGACTTGGCCCGCATCTCGAGCACCGAAATGCCCGGCGTGTCGTCGATGAAGATGCGCGCTTCGGCGAGCGTGCCGAGCGCGCCCGCGAGCCGCGCCCACTCGTCGCGCGACAGGAAGCCCGCGCGGAAGCGGTGCGCGTCCACCCGCCCCTCCGAGCAAAGCATACGCATCACCAGAGACTCCTTCGACATCTCTAAAGAGAAGACCCCGACCACCGCTCCCGCCGAGATCGCCGCGTTCTGCGCGAGCGTGAGGCACAATGAAGTTTTTCCCATGGATGGCCGAGCGGCGACGATAATGAGGTCGGAGGGCTGGAGGCCGGAGGTCATGGTGTCGAGTTCGGTGAAACCGGTGGTGAGTCCGGTCAGCGTGATATTGCGCCCGCCGAGTTCCTGCACTTTGTCGAGGATCTGCTCGGCGACCGGCTTGATGTGGGAGAAGCCTTGGCGAGTACGCTCGTCGGCGAGCGCGAAGATCATCTGCTCGGCGTGGTCGAGGATCAGTTCGGGCTCGTCCTCCTCTTCGAGTGCCTCGCTCGTGATCTTGTTAGCGACCTTGACGAGTTGCCGCAGCATCGACTTGTCCTTCACCATCTTCGCGTAGTGGGCGATGTTGGTGAAGTGGGGCAGGCCGTAGGTCAGCTCGGAGATGACGGCGATGCCGCCGACCTGTTCGAGCGCGCCCTCGCGGCGCAATTCTTCGCCAAGGAGGATGGGGTTGATTTCCGCGCCGCGCTCGCTCATCTGCGTCATCGCGCGAAAGACCAACTGGTGCGAGCGGACGTAGAAGTCTTCGGGCTTGAGGAGTTCGATCGCTTGATTGACGAGACCGTTGTCGAGGATGATCGCGCCGAGGATCGCGCGCTCGCTCTCGGCGCTGTGCGGCAGCGGGCGCTCGATCAACTGGTCCCGGTTCGAATCGCCGGCGAAGTTTCTGGCCATCGGGAGATCGCGGAAATGAGTCGGATGAGTGACGAAAGAAAACGGCCCGTCAGGAGCGCCGCACTTAGCCCTTCGACGGCGACGGACGCGGCCACGCGGCCGGGCCTGACCGCCGCGCCGCACTATACAACAGCGCGGCGAGCGGCGACAACGCCGTGACCGCGCGCGTCTGACTTGACAGGTTTTACCGCCTGAATTAACGGTGGAAGCCGGTAAAGAAAGGGCCGCGGATG
>JBOGOY010000004.1:11382-19139 GCA_050748185.1 Pyrinomonadaceae bacterium | reverse complement strand
GTACAGAGATCTGCTCTATACGCTCAGCGTGCATCGGGTCAAGGTGCGTTACAAGCAATCACTGCTCGGCGTCGCATGGGCGCTCTTGCAGCCGCTCTCGCTGATGCTGATTTACACGCTGGTCTTTTCGGTGATGGCGAAGATTCCGACCGAGGGCACTCCTTACCCTATCATCGCCTACACGGGGTTGCTGTTGTGGAGCCTCTTCGCCACGGCGTTGACGGGCGCTACCAGCGGCTTGGTTAGTCATTCGCACCTCGTCACGCGCGTTTACTTCCCGCGAGAGATTTTGCCGCTGACATACGTGATCGCGGCGGCCTTCGATTTCGCCGTGGCCTCAACGTTGCTGGCCGGGCTGATGGCTTATTACCGGATGCCAGTGACAGTAAACGCGATCTACGCTCTGCTCATCGTGCTGATCCTAATCTGTTTCGTCACCGCCGTGTCGCTAGTCTTCTCGGCGCTACAGGTGCGCTTCCGTGACGTGGGCGTAGCGATGCCGCTGCTGCTGCAACTCTGGATGTTCGCCTCACCGGTCGTTTACCCGCTCGGCGTGGTGCCGCAGCACTTGCGCTGGCTCTATTCGTTAAACCCGATGGTCGGCGTGGTGGAAAATTTCCGGCAGGTGATTCTGCATGGCGTGCCGCCCGACCTGTACACGCTCGGCTTGTCGGCCCTCATCTCGCTCATCTTATTGCCGCTCTCCTACATCTATTTCAAGTACGTCGAGGCCACCGTGGCGGACATCATTTGACGGCCTCAGGGCGCACTAATTTTTATGATCGATCTTAGATTTAACCAAGTATCCAAGCGGTATCGTATTCCGCGGGAGTCGGGGGTCGCCGAGACGGGGCATCCTATACTACGTAAACTGCGCGCTCTGCGTCCGCGCCCCCAAGACTTCTGGGCCGTGCGCGATGTGAGTTTCGAGGTGCCGCGCGGCGAGGCGCTCGGCATCATCGGGCACAACGGTGCGGGGAAAAGCACGATCCTCAAGCTGCTCTCGAACATCACCGTTCCTAGTTCCGGCGAGATTATGATCAATGGTCGGCTCTCGGCTCTGATCGAGGTGGGCTCCGGCTTCCACCCGGAATTGACGGGGCGCGAGAACATCTACTTAAACGGCTCGATCCTCGGGATGCGTCGCCGCGAGATCGCGGACAAGCTGGACAGCATTGTCGAGTTCGCCGGCATCCATCAGTTCATCGATACGCCCGTCAAAAGGTACTCGTCGGGGATGTACGTGCGCTTGGGCTTCTCCATCGCCGCGCACTTGGACCCGGACATCCTTCTGCTCGACGAGGTCTTGGCGGTCGGCGACGCGGGATTTCAAGCCAAGTGCATCCAGCGCATCAATGAGTTGAAGCGCGCGGGCACGACCATTGTTTTTATCTCGCACGATCTCGACGCGGTAGAGAAACTGTGCGACCGAGTGTTGCTCATGCAGCAGGGGATGCTGCTCGCCGCCGGATCCGCGCACGAGGTGCTAGCTCAGTATCAAGACACCGCCACTAAGTTCGTGGTGTCCGCGCCCCCCGGTCACAACTCCGCCAGCCTGCTTCGCCAAGTCGTTATTAACTCGCTCACCTTTTTCGACGCCGCGGGGCATGAGACGTCGGCTTTCCGAACCGGCGAGCCGCTGACGGCGCGCCTCGACTACGAGGCCCACGAGGCCGTCGCCGACATTGTGTTTGAGGTATTCTTTTACGGTCAGGACGGCAGCCTGCACAGTCAACTCACGACTGCGCCTGACGGCAGACGGATTAACCTGCAACCGGGCGCGGGCACTGTCGAGTTCGTCTGCCCGGGACTCGGACTACAGCCGGGAACCTATGTCATAGATGCGACGATTGACAACCATGATTGGCAGTACCAGTGCGCGACGATACGGGTCGCCGCCGGCGAAGCGCCACTGCGCGGGGCGTTCTACCTGCCACACGAATGGCAGCTCATCAAGCGGCATGATGCCACTGATGGCGCGCCCGCAGAACAGGTGTTGAACGAATACGCTTCGCACACATAGCAGCGTTAGCGCCGCAGGGTGATGGTTGACAGCGCCGCGGCGGCTTTGTCGTTAGAGCAAGTGCGTGCTGACGTAAATGATTGGCCCACCCCTGCCCCAACAACAACGATCACTCATTTAGCGATTCATTCAACCCGCTTACCAATTCATATGAACGACACCAACCCACTCGTCAGCGTCATTGCCCTCTGCTACAACCAATCGCGCTTCGTCCGCGAGTGTTTAGAGAGCATCCGCACGCAGACCTATAAAAACTTGGAGTTGATCATCCTAGATGATTGCTCTAAGGACGATTCCGTGGCCGTCATTCGGAATTGGATTGCGGAACACGATGTAAAATGTGTTTTCATCGCTCACGCCGAAAACAGGGGCATTTGCAAAACGCTAAACGAAGCCCTCTCGCACGCGAGCGGAAAGTACGTAATGGCGATCGCGACGGACGACGTTTGCCTGCCCGACCGGATAGAAAGTCACGTCCGGCAGATGGAGGCATTGCCCGAAGACGTGGGCGTGCTCTACAGCGACGCTTTACGGATCGACGAGGACGGTAACGTGCTGCCGAAGAAGTACACCGAGTTTATAACAATATTGTCTAATCCCCCCACAGGGGACATCTTCTCGAAGCTACTGGAGCAGAATTTCATCCCGGCACCGGCGACGCTAATCCGCAAAGCATGTTACGACAAAGTGGGTCTTTACGACGAAAGGCTTTGCTATGAGGACTGGGACATGTGGTTACGCATTTCCCAGCATTACAAATTTGTTTTTTCGCCTTCCATATCCGCGAAGTATCGGATAGTGCCAACCTCGGCGACGCACTTGTTTCTCGGCACGCAGACGAGGGAGAAGCTCGTAACCGACATCATTCTGCGGTCTAAATACTTATCGCTCAGAAGCGTCGGCGAAACCCAGAAGCGGATTCTGAAAGATCACATCGTCACAGCCGCGGAAGCGATGTATGAATTCAATTACGAAGAACGGAACACGTACCTGTTGCAAGCTCTGAGACATGACCCCAGATTAAGGACGCTTGGTCTCTTCGCTTTCTCCCTCTGTGCCGTGCCGTACAAATTTTTTCTTGGTTTCGCGTGCCGGTTCGACCATCTCAGGCGCAAGTTAAGACGTTATGGCCGGTTGAGGTTCACTCTTCAGAATGATGCCGATCAAGCACAGCACGAGAAATAGGGGTGGAATATGTCAATAGATGTTTCCGTAATCATTAGCACTTACAACCGCTGTCACCTTTTACCGGCTGCGTTAGCATCCGTGCTGGCGCAGGAGGCGGGCTGTTTGCGCTATGAATTGATTGTCGTGGACAACAACTCGACTGACGACACGCGCGGCGTCGTCGAGTCGTTCATGGCCCGCGGGCACGAGAACCTGCGTTACGTTTTCGAGGGTCAGCAGGGGCTGTCATATGGATGGAACGCCGGCATCGCACACTCTCGCGGAGAGATAATTGCTTTCACCGATGACGATTTATGTGTAGCGCCGGATTGGGTCTCCAGTATTAAGCGCGCATTTGATGAGCACCCTGAAGTTGATTTTATTGGCGGAAAAGTTTTACCGCGATGGGAGACAGAACCGCCTGCTTGGTTGACGCCGGATCACTGGGCGCCGCTGGCGCTGGCGGACTATGGAGAGGATAGTTTTTATTCGAACGCATCATACCCCAAATGCCTACTCGGGAAGTCGTTTCGGCGCGAGGCACTGGAACTGGCCGGCGGTTTCGCCCCGGAGTTTGGACGGAAAAAAGACGGCATCGGCTCAACCGAGGATCACGAACTCCAGATGCGGCTCTGGGCAGCCGGAAAACAAGGGTTGTATGTGCCGGCGGTTATATTCGTGACAGACGTGCCCGCCGACCGGATGACGAAGGCCTATCACCGCCGGTGGCACGCCGGCCACGGTAAGTATTGCGCCATGATGCGTCTAAGCGAAATTATCGATCACGACGGGCGACTGGCGCCGGAGCCAATTGCCTCCGCCACTCTGCTCGGTGTCCCGGCTTACATCTACAGAGAGTTGTTGACCGAGTGTGGGCGCTGGCTGCGCGCTGCGTTGAGCGGGCCGGCCGGGCTGTCGTTCTTACATGAGAATCAGGCTCGCTACTTTATGAACTACATCCGCCAGACTCGCGCGCAACGCGCTGCTGACGGTGGCGAGTCGCGTCTGGCCGAGATGCGTGTCTTCGCGTCGCACTTACTCCGCAAGCGTTAGTTCAGCTTGTAATCGGAAAAAGAGGAGTAAGCCCTATGCCCAATGAGCCGATGCAAGTGCCGGATATTACACTTCTCGTTTGTACATTTAATCGATGTGCTGACTTGCGTGAGATGCTGTCGAGCGCGCTCGCGCAGGAGACCAGTGGCGAGTTTACCTTTGAAGTGGTCGTCGTGGACAACAACTCAAGCGACGGCACGCGCCAAGTCGTGGAGGAATTTATCGCCGGCGGGCACAACAATCTGCGTTACCTGTTCGAGGGACGGCAGGGCAAATCTTTCGCCCTCAATACGGGGCTGGAGGCTGCGCGCGGGCATATCTACACCATCGGGGACGACGACTTTATCCTGCCGCCTGACTGGCTGATAAAGATTTTCAGGGCTTTTCAGGCGCACCCGGAAGTGTCGGTCGTGAGCGGCAAAGTGTTGCCGCGGTGGCAGGCCGAAGCCCCGACGTGGCTGACCCCGAAACATTGGTCCGCCATCGCCATGGCCGACTACGGTGAGGAAGAGTTTTACGCCGACGAGGAGAGGCAGATTTGCTTGCTGGCCGGCTCGTTCCGTCGCGCCGACGTGCTCGCCGTCGGCGGCTACCGCACGGGGCTGAGCGTGTCTGGCGAACAGATCGGCGGCGTCGAAGATTTGGAAATTTTGCAGCGCCTCTGGAAGGCCGGTTACAAGGCCATCTATCAGCCACACATCTTCTTTTGGCATAAGGTCGAGCCACAGCGCATGACCAAACAATATCACCGCCGCTGGCACGAGGGGCACGGACGCTTCTACGCCGCCCTGCGTGACGAGCAGGTAGAGCGTTCCTCGGCGCGGCTCTTCGACGTGCCGCTCCATCTCTACCGGCAGGCGGCGGCGGACGCGCTCGGCTGGCTCAGGTGCGCGCTTCAGCCGGGCCGGGCCGAAGAGTCTTTCGCGCACGAGACGCGGCTCTGCTTTTTCAGAGGCTTCTTCCGCCAGCGGCGCGAGGATTATGCGGCGGTGGCGGGGCGGGGCGGGGCGGGGCGCGAACTACTGTCCTTCGCTCGCGCGCTCGCGACGGGTAGGAACAACGGGCGCGGTGCGCCAAAAGGGGTAGGCTAAAATTTTATGTGCGGCATCGCAGGATTCGTCGAATCAGAGTTACGGACGGGCGCTGAAGACACACGGAAGCGCGCGGCGGTGCTTGACCGCATGTGCCGGATCATCACGCACCGCGGCCCGGACGATCAGGGGACGATGGTCGAGGGCAATGTGGCGCTCGGAATGCGCCGGCTGTCGATCATCGATCTCGCGGGCGGACACCAGCCTATCTCCGGCTGCGGGGGCCGGGTGTCGGTCGTCTTCAACGGCGAGATCTACAACTTCCAAGAGTTGCAGAAAGAACTCGAAGCACGCGGCCACCATTTTCACACCCACTCGGACACCGAAGCCATCGTCCACGCCTACGAGGAGTACGGCGAGCGTTCGGTCGAACGCCTGCGCGGCATGTTCGCCTTCGCCCTGTGGGACGAGCGCGAGCGCATGCTCTTCATCGCCCGCGACCGCGTCGGCAAGAAACCGCTCTACTACACTCTGACGCCGCAAGGCACGCTCGTCTTTGGCTCGGAGTTGAAGTCGCTCTTGGAACACCCCGAAGTCGGGCGCGAATTGAACTTCGAAGCGCTCGACGCCTATCTGACCTTCGGCTACGTGCCCGATCCCTTAAGCATTTTCCGCGATGTGCACAAGCTGCCGCCCGGCCACCACCTGACGTTTGCGGACGGGCGCATCTCGATCAAACAATATTGGGATTTCAATTTCGAGCCCGTCGAGGTGCGGCCCGAAGAGGAATATCTTGAGGAGTTGCGCGCGCTGCTCGACGAGGCGGTGCGCGTGCGGCTCGTCTCGGACGTGCCGCTCGGCGCGTTCCTCTCGGGTGGGGTGGATTCGAGCACCGTCGTTGGCCTGATGGCCCGCGCCTCCGGGAGGCCGGTCAAGACCTTCTCGATCGGCTTCAACGAAGACAGCTATAGCGAACTGAAATACGCGCGCGTCACGGCCGAGCATTTCGGGACCGAGCACCACGAGTTCATCGTCACGCCGGACATCTGCCACATCGTGGATGAACTGGCGTGGCACTTCGACGAGCCGTTCGCCGACTCAAGCGCGATTCCGACTTACATGGTCTCGAAACTCGCGCGCGAGCACGTCACGGTCGCGCTCTCGGGCGACGGCGGCGACGAGTTGTTCGCCGGCTACACGCGCTACGT
Organism: Pyrinomonadaceae bacterium; assembly: GCA_050748185.1. Taxonomy (GTDB): domain Bacteria; phylum Acidobacteriota; class Blastocatellia; order Pyrinomonadales; family Pyrinomonadaceae; genus JACCRA01. The sequence continues at coordinate 12,657 of JBOGOY010000004.1, read as the reverse complement.
GGTGGACCAACGACGTAGCGGCTTCGCACGCCTGCCCCGGCCGCTGCGCCGCGGCGTGATGGCCCCCTTGAGCCGGAATCTCCCGCACGGCGCGCGCGGGCGCAACTTCCTGCACAACGTCGCGCTCGATCCGCTCGAACGCTACATCGACAGCATCTCGACCTACACTTCGCTGACCCGGCCCGCGCTCTACCGCGCAGATTTCCGCCGGCAACTCGGAGCCAGCGACGTGGCCCCGGCGTCGCGCTTCCGCGATTACGCCGCGCGGGTGCGAACCGGCAACGCCGTCGATCCGCTGCTCTACCTCGACAGCAAGACGTATCTACCGGGCGACATCCTGACCAAAGTGGACCGGATGAGCATGGCCGTCAGCTTGGAAGCGCGCGTGCCGCTCTTAGACCACAAGTTGATCGAATTCGTAACGCGCATCCCGGCCGAGTTGAAACTGAAGGGGCTAACCACCAAGCACATTTTCAAGCGGGCCGTGCGCGGATTGGTCCCCGACGAGATTCTGGATCGACCCAAACAGGGCTTCGGTGTTCCAATTCCGCAGTGGATCAATTCTCAACTGCGCGAGCGCATCCGCGAGACTTTGACCGACACGCGCGCGCGCGGGCGCGGCTACTTCGAGCCCGGTTATGTCAGCCTGATGCTCGACGAGCACGAGCGCGGCCGGCGCGACCACTCGGCGCAGTTGTGGTCGCTCTTCATGCTCGAACTCTGGCACCGCACGTTCATGGACGGCGCGCGCCCAACAGCGCCCGTCGTGCGGCCCGTGGCGGAAAGCCTGATGCCGGCCGCCACCACTTGATCGAGAGTAGAAAGATGAGCGTTAACGTCCAACCTACGCTTCCGAACAACGCCGGGCGAGTCGCCGCCGCGGGGCGCTCGCGCCTGCCCGGCTACCTGTTGCTGGCGGGAATGCACCGGCTGCGCGGGTCGCGGAGTCTGAAGCTGCTCGGCGAGATCGAGCAGTCGCCATTTGTTTCGCCGGCCGAAGTGAGGGGAGATCAGTTCCGCCGTCTCTCCGCCCTGCTCGCGCACGCCGAGGCGCGCGTGCCTTACTACCGCGAACTATTCCGCTCGCTCGGCATCGAGAGCCGCGACGTTCGCAGCCTCGAAGATTTCGCGCGACTGCCAATTCTGACCAAAGACATCATCCGCGAGCGCTGGCGCGAACTGGTGCGCGAAGACGTGCCGCTCGAAAGCCTCTCGCGGCACCACAGCGGCGGCTCGACCGGCGTGCCGCTGACCTTCTATCGCGAGCCTGCTTAC
>JBOGOY010000004.1:0-11372 GCA_050748185.1 Pyrinomonadaceae bacterium | reverse complement strand
GCTTACATGGACGCCTCGGAGGCCGGGACGTTTCGCAACTTCCGCCAGTCCGGGTGGCAGCCGGGCGAAATGGTCGCCTTCTTCTGGGGCAGCAACGAGCGTCTGCAACGCATGTCGCGGGCCGAGTTTGAACTGCGTCAGAGAATGCGGCGGATGTACCAGTTCGATCCCTTCCACTCCGGCCCGTTGGAGATGGACCAATGGTTGCGCCGCTGGCCCACGCTCAATGCGACGGTCGCGCACGGCTATGCCTCGACCATCGCGCGCTTCGCCGAGTTCGTCGAAAGCACCGGCCGGCGTGTGCCCGCGTTGCGCGGCGTGTTCACTACGGCCGAGAAACTCTACGCTCCGCAGCGCGAGGTGATCGAGCGCGTCTTCGGTTGCCACGCCTACGACTGCTACGGCAGCAGCGAGGTGCAGAACATCGCCGCCGAATGCCCGCGCGGCCGGATGCACGTTCAAGCTGATTACGTCGTTTTAGAAACGGATCATTCAACTGCGCCGGACGCGCCGGTGCCGCTACTCGTGACATCGCTGTGGAACTACGCGATGCCGTTCATACGCTACCGCAACGAGGACTGCGGCGAACTGCTCGACGGCGCGTGCGACTGCGGCAATAACTTTCCACTGATGCGCCTGAACGTGGCCCGCGTCAGCGACAACTTCGTGATGCCGGACGGCCGCGTCGTGCACGGCGAGTTCTTCACGCACCTGATGTACGGCAGCCGCGGCATCACCACCTTTCAGTTTCACCAGACCGCGCCTGATCACATCACGCTCTGGATCGTGCCGTCGGGCGAGGAAGAGGCGCAAGCGGCGCGTGCGCGCACGCTCGAAGCGGCGGTGGCGCAGATCAAAGCGCTGACGCCCGCGCCCGTCACCGTCGAGGTGCAAGAGACGGACGCGATCCCGCTCTCCTCCGCCGGCAAGCACCGTTTTACCCGTTCCGATGTCGTCAACACGACGGCGTCGTCCGCCAAAGGCGTCTGAAATTTTATGTGTGGTATCTGTGGCATCTACAACTTTGCGGGCGTCTCGCCGATCGATCAGGCCATCGTTCGGCGCATGATGGAGCGGCTCGAACACCGTGGTCCCGACGGCGATGGCGCGTGGGCCGGCAGTCAGGCGGTGCTCGGCCACCGACGCCTCGCGATCATCGATCTCGCGGGCGGGCACCAACCGCTCTTTAACGAGACGGGCGAAGTCGGCGTCATCCTCAACGGCGAGATTTACAACTACCGCGAACTGAGTCAGGAACTCAAGGCCGCCGGGCATCGCTTCAGCACCGCGAGCGACACGGAAGTGATCGTCCACGGTTACGAGGAATGGGGCGACGATTTCGTAACGCGCCTGCGCGGGATGTTCGCTTTCGCCCTGTGGGACGAGCCGCGCCGTCGCTTCCTGTTGGGGCGCGATCGTTTCGGCGTCAAGCCGCTCTACTACGCCGAGACGAAAGACCGCCTGCTGTTCGCCTCGGAGATCAAGGCGCTCTTTGCCGACGAGGAAGTGCCCCGGCGTTTGAACGCCGCGCGGCTCGCCGAATACCTTGCGTTTCGCAGCGTGGCCGGCGAAGAGACTTTATTTGAAGGCGTGCGCGAAGTGGCCCCCGGCACGGTGCAGATTTACGAGGACGGGCGGCACACTGAGCGGCGTTACTGGTCCCCTGAAGTGCCGCTCGCCAGCAACGGCCACGCGGGCGAACTGCTTGAGCGCGGGCGCGGGTTGTTGTCCGACGCGGTGCGGGCGCGTCTGGTCAGCGACGTACCGCTCGGCACGATCACGAGTGGCGGGCTGGATTCCAGTCTCGTGAGCGCCATCGCCGCCGAGCACGCTGACGGCCCGATCGACACGTTCTGTGTGGGTTTTGGCGACGCGGCCTACGACGAGCGCCCATTCGCTCGGGTCGTCGCCGATCAGATCAAGTCGCGGCATCACACGATCGAAGTCTCTCCCGCAGACATCGAGCGCGAGTTGGACCGTCTGACGTGGGCACACGACGAGCCGCTGACGCACCCGAACTCGATCCCGATGCACCTCATTTTCCGCGACGCGAAAGAGCGCGTGGGCGTGACCGTGCTGCTCTCGGGCGAAGGGGCCGACGAGGTTTTCGGCGGCTACGAGTGGTACGCGGTCGCCCAACGGCGCGACGCGCTGCGCCGGGTGCCCGCGCTGTCTCTGCTCGCTTCTGCTTCGCCGGCATTCGGCAAACTCGCGACGCTGAAGAAGGTGATGCGCCGCGATTATCTCGTCGCGGCCAACGCTGTCTCCGGCCACGCCACCGTGTCGAGTCTGGTCTCTGGGGGACACGATTACCTGCGGCGGCGAAGCGAACTGTGGCCGGCGGGCGTCGAAAGCGCCGACGGAATGTTCGTCTACGATCAGCGCACCTACCTCGCGCCGCTGTTGCAGCGGCAGGATCGGATGAGCATGGCGGCCGGACTAGAGGCGCGCGAGCCGTTTCTGGATCACAAAATGGCCGAGTGGGCCAACGCGCTACGGGCGGACGTGAAGCTACAGGGCGGGACGCGCAAGGCGCTCTTGAAACAACTCGCCGCGCGCTGGCTTCCCGCGGAAATCATTCACCGCCGCAAAGTCGGTTTCGAAATGCCGCTCGGCCAGTGGCTGCGGCGTGGCGGCCCGCTGGCCTACCGCGTGCAGGCGCTGCGCGACCGGGGTTCGCTGGCCGGCGAATTCGTCGAGCGCGCGGAAGTCGAGCGGCTGATCGCCGAGCACGACCGAGGGGACGCGAACCACGCGGACATCCTGTGGTCGCTCGTCGCGCTGGATTCGTGGGGCTCGATCTTTTTGGGTGCACACGTCCAAAGTCAGAGACTGCCGGGGGCCGCGACCGGCAGGGCAATGCTCGCTTAACCAGAACGGCGGCGCGGTGTGTGAAAGGTATGAAGTAGGAGTCAGGATTTGAAGCGCAACGTTTTAGAATTAATCCCCAGTTTTCATCAGGGCGGCTCCGAGCGGCAGTGCGTGCAGTTGACGCGCTTGTTGCACGAGGGCGGGCGCTACCGCGTCCATCTCGCCGCCCTCGACGGGACCGGGACGCTGCGCGCCGAGGCCGAGGAGATTGGTCTTCCGGGCGACATTCCTTCGTTCCCTCTGACCAGCTTTTACGACCGGAACGCCGTCGCGCAATTGCGCCGCTTCGTGCGCCTGCTGCGCGAGCGCGAGATCGACGTGGTCCACGCGCACGACTTCTACAGCAACATCTTCGGGATGACGGGCGCGGCGCTCGCTCGCGTGCCCGTGCGGATCGCCGCGCGCCGCGAGTCGGCGGTGCGGAGCCCCCGGCATCGTTTCGTCGAACGCGCCGCTTACCGTCTGGCGCACGCCGTCGTCGCCAACTGCGAAGAGGTCCGGCGGCAACTCGTCGCCGAAGGCGTCAGCGCCGACAAGACGCACACCATTCATAACGGGCTGAACCTGCAACGCGTGGCGCTGCCGGCCGCTTTCAAACGCGAAGCGACGCGCGCCGCGCTCAATTTGCCGCGTGGCGAACACCTTCGCTTCGTGACGATCGTGGCGAACCTGCGGATCGATCTCAAAGATCATCCGACGTTCCTGCGTGCCGCGCGCCGCGTGCACGAGGCCATCCCACAGGCGCGCTTCGTCCTTGCGGGCGAGGGCGAACTGTCGAGCCCCTTGCGGACGTTGGCCGTCGAGTTGGGATTAGGCGAGGCCGCTTTATTCATCGGCCGCTGCCAGCGCGTCGCGGAACTGCTTGCGCTTTCGGACGTGTGCGTGCTGAGTTCAAAGGCCGAGGGGTTCTCAAACTCGATTCTTGAATACATGGCGGCCGGGCGGCCGGTCGTAGCGACGAACGTGGGCGGGGCGCGCGAGGCCGTCGTCGAGGGCGAGACTGGTTACTTGGTCCAGTCCGGCGACGACGAGACGCTGGCGGCGCGCGTCATCTCGCTGCTGCGCGAGCCAGAGCAGGCGCGCGAGATGGGCGAGTGCGGGCGCAAAGTGATTGAAGAAAAGTTTTCCAGCGAGGCGCAAGTAGAGCGCACGCTTAATCTGTACGAGAGTTTGCTGGCGAAGGCGCACGCCGGTTCGGCCCGGTTGGTGGGGGGCGTGAGTCGCGAGGGCGCGTAAGCGCCATGCGCCACAAGGCAAGAAGAGTTATGTCGCAACACAGGGAGTTAGAAAAAGTCGAGAGTCCGGGGCACAACACCTTCCGCGCCGGCGGGCGGCGTCTGCGCGTATTGATGATCGCGCCATCGCTCGACATGCTCGGCGGTCAGTCGCGCCAGTGCGCGCGTTTGCGCGGACACTTGCAGCAGGAGCCGTCGCTCGACGTGGTCTTCCAGCCGGTCAACCCGCGTTTGCCAAGACCCTTCAGGAAACTCCAATCGATTAAGTACCTGCGGACCATCGTCACCACCCTGCTTTACTGGGCGCAACTCGTTTCGCGCGCGTGGCGCTACGACATCCTGCACGTCTTCTCGGCGTCTTATTATTCGTACATGCTGTCGGCGATGCCGGCCATCATTGTCGGCAAACTCTACGGCACGAAGGTGATCCTCAACTACCGCAGCGGCGAGGCCGAGGACCACTTGCGAAACTGGCGCACGGCGCTCCCGTCGATCCGTCTGGCCGACGTGATCGTGGTCCCTTCGGGGTATCTGGTTGACCTGTTCGCGCGCTTCGGTTTGAAGGCACGCCCGATTCACAACATCGTCGAACTGGATCGGTTCCGCTTTCGCGAGCGCCGCCCCTTGCGCCCCGTGTTCCTGACGAGCCGCTTGTTGGAGCCTCTCTACAACGTCGGCTGCGTGCTGCGCGCGTTCGCGCTGATTCAGAAGCAAGTGCCGGAGGCGAGCCTGACCGTGGCGGGCGAGGGCTGGATGCGCGCCGAACTCGAACAACTCGCGCGCGATCTCGACTTGCGCCACACGAAATTCATCGGCGGCGTGCCGTTCGAGGGGATGCCCGAGATGTACGACAGCGGGGACATCTATCTGACCGCGACCGATCTCGACAACATGCCGAGTTCGATCGTCGAATGCCTCGCCGCCGGGCTGCCGGTGGTGACGACCGACGCGGGCGGCATTCCCTACATCGTCGCGCACGAAGAGACGTGCTTGATGATCGCGCGCAACGATCACGAGGCGATGGCCGTCTCGGCGCTGCGCCTGCTGGCGGATCAAGAGTTGGCCGCGCGGATCGCACGCAACGCGCGCGAGCACTGCCGCAAGTTCAGTTGGCCTGCCGTGCAGCAGGAATGGTTGAAGCTGTATCACGAGATCGCGAGCCCCGCGCCCGAACGCGACCCGCGGCAGTACACAGAAGGCAGCCCGCAAAGCGCCGTCCGCGCGGAGTGATGGTTAAAGTTCCGCGCGTTGGAACGGGGTACGCCAAATAACGAAAAGATCGTGTCACTAGCGCCGCGTAGCGGCGTGATGAGTTTAGCCCGGCCCTTTAGAACTAGGTCAGCCCGCCCGCCGATGAGCCAAATCCTCGATAAGCTGAAGAAACTGCAAGGCCGCGGCCTCGACGAGTTGCGCGTGCGCGGCGGCCAGTGGCTCGCTGCCAGCGCGGAACGACGCGGGTGGTCGGCACAGTCTCGGCTGCCCGACGACCGCGCGCTCTTCAAGCTGCTCGACGGGACCAATAGCACGGCGCGCATTGTTACGCCGGCGGACCTGCTCGCACATTTTCGCGTGCGCCGCGCGCCGAATTTCTTCGCCGCCTTCTCCGACCGCGAGGGCACGGTCGAGACGCTGAAGCGCCGCTGGCCGGAGGGTGTCGGCGCGCTCGTCGAACAGGCCGAACGGGTCGAGTCAGGCGTCTTCGATCTGCTCGGCCTGCGCGGCCTCTCTTTCGGCTCGCCTATCGACTGGCGCCTCGAACCCTTATCCGGCAAGCGCTCGCCGCTGGTCCATTGGAGTCAAATCGGCGAACTGGACGCGGAGGAGACGGGCGACAAGAAGATTGTTTGGGAGCTAAACCGTCACCAACACTTCGTCACGCTCGGTCGCGCCTACTGGGTGACGAATGATGAGCGTTACGCGCGGACCTTCGTGGCGCACGTCGCTTCGTGGATGGACCAGAATCCGCCGAAACTCGGCCTCAACTGGCTCAGTTCGCTCGAAGTCGCCTTCCGCGCTATCTCTTGGTTGTGGGCGCTCTATTTCTTTAAGGACTCGCCGCACCTGACGCCTGAAGTCTTCATGCGCCTGCTGAAATACCTTTACCTGCACGCGCGGCATTTGGAGACTTACCTTTCGACCTATTCGAGCCCGAACACGCACCTGACGGGCGAGGCGCTCGGCCTCTATTACTTGGGCCTGTTGCTGCCGGAGTTTCGCGCCGCCGAGCGTTGGCGCACCGCCGCGGAAAAGATTCTGCTCGGCGAGTTGCCGCGCCACGTCAGACCGGACGGAGTGTATTTCGAGCAGTCGAGTTACTACCAACGCTACACGACAGACTTTTACACGCACTTCTACGTCCTCTCGGAAACCAATGGCGCGAGCTTCGGCCGCGAGATCGCGGATAAGCTGCAACTGCTGCTCGGACACTTGATGCACCTTACGCGGCCGGATGGCACGACGCCGCTCTACGGTGACGACGATGGCGGCAAGCTGCTGAAGTTTGAAGCGCGACGCCCGAATGATTTTCGCGCCGCGCTCGCGACCGGAGCGGCGCTGTTTGCGAGGGCCGATTACAAGTACGTGGCCGCGGGCGGCGGCGATGACGGCGACGGCGGGGCGGCGGAAGAGACGCTGTGGCTGCTCGGGCGTGAGGGGCTTGAAGCTTTCGATCGACTCGACGCGCGTGAACCCTCGCAGGCGTCGCGCGCTTTTCCCGACGGCGGTTACTACGTGATGCGCGACGGCTGGGGGCACGACTCAAACTACCTGCTGCTCGACTGCGGCCCGCACGGCACGTTGAACTGCGGCCACGCGCACGCCGACGCGCTCGCCTTCGATCTGGCGGCGCGCGGACGCACGCTGCTGGTCGATCCCGGCACTTACGCTTACACCACCTCGCCGGAACTCAGAGATTATTTTCGCGGCGCGGCGGCGCACAACACGCTGACCGTGGACGGCGAGTCGTCTTCAGTGCCCGCTGGACCATTCACTTGGCGGCACGTCGCGCAGGCTGCGGCGCACGATTGGATCAGTCACGCGCGGTTCGATTACTTCGCCGGAGAACACGACGGCTATCTGCGGCTCCCCGCGCCCGCGCGACACGTCCGCAGCGTGCTGTTTCTCAAAGGCGATTATTGGATCGTGCGCGACCGCGTCGAGACCGACGGGCCGCACCAGTATGATTTGCGCTTTCACTTCGCGCCCGGTGCGTCGCCGGTGATCGAGCCGGAGGGCGACGGCGCGCCCGCCGTGCGCGAGCGGTCGCAAGACACGCCCGGCCTCTCGCTCTTCACCTTCGGCGGCGGCGCGTGGCGTGAAGAGGGTGGGTGGGTTTCGTCGTGCTATGCCGGGCGCGAGGCTGCGCCGGTTTTAAGTTTTACCGGCGAGAGCCACGGGCCGCAGGAGTTCATTACGTTCCTTATCCCGCACCGAGCGCATGCGGGGCAGGAGTTGCGCGTGCGCGAACTTGAAGCGGCGACCGGCCGCGCGTTCGAGGTGTACGGCGACGGCGACGACGATGATGACGCGCGCGATCTGCTGCTGTTGGGCGGCGCGACGGTGGCTGCGGGTGTTACCATCGAAACGGATTTCGACTGGGCGTGGCTGCGCCGCGCTCCGGGCGAAGTCGAATTGCTCGAAGAGTTGGTGCTCGTCGGCGGGCGGCGCTTGTCGCTCGGCGGGCATGAGATAATGAATGTCGGAAGGCGCGTCGAATACGCCGTCGTGCGGCGCGTCGCCGGCGCGTGGCGGATTGAGACCGACGTGGGCGAGATGATGCGCGTCCCCTTACGGGGCGCGGATGAACGAAATTCGAGGTCGGAATTGGAGAGCGTGAAGTAAGTTTATGTGTGGCATTAACGGGATCGCATTTTCGAGTCGGTCGGGGCGGCGCGTCGAGGTGGGCGTGCTTGAGCGGATGCGCGACACCTTGACGCACCGTGGGCCGGATGACAGCGGCATTTTCTCGGACGGACGGGTGGGCCTCGGACACCGCCGCTTGAGCATCGTGGACGTGGCCGCCGGCCACCAGCCGATGACCAACGAAGACGACACGCTCCGTATCGTCTATAACGGCGAGATCTACAACCATGCGGACTTTCGCGCCGGCCTCGAAGCGCGCGGCCACCGCTACCGCACGCACTGCGACACCGAGACGATCCTGCACCTCTACGAAGAAGAAGGCGCGCGCGCGGTCGAACGTTTGCGCGGCATGTTCGCCTTCGCCATTTGGGACGAACGCCAGCAGGAGCTTTTCATCGCGCGCGACCGGCTCGGCGTCAAGCCTCTCTACTACGTTCACACAGACGACGGCTCGCTCTTCTTCGCCTCGGAGATCAAGGCGCTTCTGGCCGCGCGCGCCGTCGCGCCGGAGATTAACTACCCGGCGCTGCCCGACTATCTGGCGAACCACGCGACCTCGGGCGAAGAAACTTTGTTTGGCGGCGTCAAGCGCCTGCTGCCGGGCCACACCTTGCTGTGGCGCGACGGGCAAATCCAAATTGAAAAGTATTGGGATCTGCAATACTCCGACGCCGGCAACGGTGGCGGTTCTCGTCGCAGCGACCAAGACTACGTCGCGGAGTGGGCGGAGATGTTCCGCACTTCCGTGCGGCTGCGTCTGATGGCCGACGTGCCGCTCGGGATGTTCCTCTCGGGCGGCATCGATTCGTCGGCCATCGCCGCCGTGATGAGCGGGATGGTCTCCGAACCGATCAAGACCTTCTCGGTCGCGTTCGCCGAGCGCGAAGCCAACGAGTTGCACTACGCGCGGATGGTGTCGGAGAAGTTCAAGACCGATCACCACGAAATCACCGTCAGCCCGGAAGAGTTTTTCGCGGCGCTGCCGCAACTCATCTGGCATGAGGACGAGCCGCTGGCGCACCCGGCGAGCGTGCCGCTCTACTTCGTCTCGCGCTTAGCCGCAGAGCACGTCAAGGTGGTCTTAACGGGCGAAGGCAGCGACGAGATGCTCGCCGGCTACTACCGCTACCGCAAGACGGTTTACAACCTCTCGCTCGGCGAGCGCTATCACCGCTTGATGCCTGCGGCCCTGCGCGGACTGGTCCAGCGGCGCATCGAGAATCTGCCGGCCGGCTCGCCCGTCAGGCGCAAGCTGACGCGCACCTTCCTCTGTCTGTCGCCAGACATCGAGAGCCTCTACTTCGACAACTTCGGCGTCTTCGGCCGGCGCTTACAAAAGGAACTGCTGACGCCCGTGGCGCTCGAACGCATCGGCGCGTTGGACCCCTATGCCGGCGTGCGCGACCTGCTCGCGCAGACTGACGCCGACACGGTGCTCAACCAACTGCTTTACGCCGACACCAAGACCTACCTGCACGAGTTGCTGATGAAGCAGGACCAGATGAGCATGGCGGCCTCGATTGAGAGCCGGGTGCCGTTCCTCGATCACAAACTGGTGGAGTTGACGGCGCGTCTGCCCGAACGCATGAAACTGCGCGGCATGACCACGAAGCACATTCTGCGCGAGGCGATGAAGGGCGTGTTGCCCGAACCGATTCTGACGCGCAGCAAGATGGGCTTCCCCGTCCCCTTAGGCGCTTGGTTCCGCGGCCCGTTCCGGCAACTCGTGGACGAATACGTGCTCGGCGAGCGGGCGCTTTCACGCGGCCTGTTCGCGCCCGACTTCGTGCGCGGCTTAGTCGCGCGCCACCAATCCGGCGCGGAGAATCACGCCGAGCGTCTGTGGATGCTCGTCAATTTCGAGATGTGGCAGCGGCAGTTCATCGACGGCGAAGCCATCGCCGCCGCGCCGCAATTGGCCGTAACCGAGACGGTCGGCGTGGCCTGAGCCGCGGCCGAGACTCGGCTAAATCGAAGCACACAAAATTAGGACAGGGGATTTTCACCACGGAGGACACAGGGGAAGGAATGATGAATGATGAATGCGGAAGGATGAGTACAAAGACAAGCTACGTTTCATTCCGCATTCCGCATTCATCGTTTCCCCTGTGTCCTCCGTGCCCTCCGTGGTTGAAGCTTTCGTTCCTATCTTTAAGTTCATTTAGCTTTCGCCCTGCGCGAGAAGTGAATTCCTGATGCCAACGACGATTACGATAGACACAGACATCAAGCGCCCGGTTGTTGACCCGGCCAAGCTGCTGCGCGGGCGCGACATCCTCTGCTTCAGCCACGACTGGAGCGGCGACCCTTTGTCCAAGACGCACCTGATGCGCCTGCTGGCGCGTGAGAACCGGGTGCTGTGGGTCAACTCGATCGGCTATCGCACGCCGACCGCGTCCAAAGCCGACATCACCCGCGCGTTCAAAAAACTGGCCGCCGCCGCGACACCTCTGAGCGAGCCCGAGCCGAACATCTTCGTGCTCAACCCGCTCGCGATCCCGGCCTACGGCAACCCGCGCGTCCGCGATTTCAACCGCCACTTCCTGCGCTTTCAGGTAAGGCGGGCGATGCGTAAGCTCGGCTTTAAGAAACCGCTCAACTGGGTCTTCAATCCGGCCGCGTCGGTCATCGCCGGCAAACTCGGCGAGGACAAAGTGATCTACTACTGCGTGGACGAGTACACGGCCTTTTCCGGCGTGTCTTCGAGCGCGCTCGGCGAACTCGAAGAACAACTGCTGCGCTGCTCGGACATGGTCATCGTCTCGGCCGATCTGCTCTACCAGTCGAAAGCGCCGTTCAACCCGAAGACGGTCATCGTCAGGCACGGCGTTGACTTCGAGCACTTCCGCAAAGCGGTCGAGCCCGAGACGGTGGTCCCCGACGAGATCAAAGACCTGCCGCGTCCCGTGATCGGATTCTTCGGATTGATCGCGGACTGGGTGGATTTGGAACTGATGGCGCAGGTGGCCGAGCGCTATCCGCAGGGCTCTTTGGTTCTGCTCGGCAAGGCGACGACCGACACTTCCGTGTTGGAGCGTTTGCCTAACGCGCACCTGCTGGGACGCAAAACTTACGAAAGCCTGCCCGCTTACTGCAAAGGCTTTGACGTGGCGCTGATGCCGTTCCGGATCAACGAACTGACCTTGAACGCGAATCCGCTGAAGGTCCGCGAATACTTGGCGGCGGGCCTCCCCGTAGTCTCGACCGCGATCCCCGAAGTGGAAATTTTAGGTCAGTGCCGGATCGGGCGGGACGCGGAATCCTTCGTGCGCGAGGTGGAATCCGCGCTGGCCGATCCGGGGCCGAGCGTGGCGCGCAGCGACGCCATCCGCCACGAGAGTTGGGCCGCGCGTGTGGACGAAATCCGTCGCCACATGGCCGAGCAACTCGGCCCCGACGCATAAG
>JBOGOY010000003.1:0-20211 GCA_050748185.1 Pyrinomonadaceae bacterium | reverse complement strand
CGGAAGAGGTGTTGTCTGACGGCAATCCCGTTCGCTTACCAGAATTTCCACCACGGTTTCTCCGCGGTGTCAGCAACGTCCGCGCCGTCGGCGGCCGCACCCTGCGGGTTCCCGATGACGATGCTGTGTTCATGCGGTTGGTCCGGCGTCCATCCTTGTTCCAGTAAGTCGTTGAGGTAACCCATCACCGTCTGCGCCTGATACTCGTCGTCGGCGCGCGTCCTTTTGGTCGCGTCCTCGCTCAGATAGGCCCGCACCATGACCGTGTGCGTCTCGTCGCCGCGCTTCAACCCGATGGCCCAGTCAGTGCCGGGGCGACTGCTTCCGTCCGACTGGATGAAGTGCGCGTTCAGTCCGCCTTCAATTCGCATCAGCCACTGAGATTCACTCATCGACTCGTCGGCTCCTTCGAGAATGTGAGCTAACGCCCCACGACCAAACTAATGATGAGGGAGATGCCGCTGCCAGTCGCCACTCAACCGATCACGGAGGTGACGCCGACGCGCAACTCGGCGAGGCTGTGCGACCGGGCTTCTTCGTCGCGCGCGAAGCGGCGGGTGACGTGATAAGCGCCACCGGAAAGTTCGGCGTACAACTCGATGAGGCCGTCAGGCAGGTTGACGAGCCACACCTCCGGGATGCCGGCCTTCGCATAGAGCGGAACTTTGTAAGCGCGATCGCTTTCAACCGTCGAGTCGGCGACTTCGATCACGAGCAACACGTCGGCGGGCGTCGGGTGCGCGTGACGGTAATGATCGTCGCGCCAAAGGAGCAGCGCAACGTCGGGCTGTGGCTCGGAGAAATCATCAAGTCGGATCGGGTCTTGCGTGCTCACGATTAGCCTGCCAGCAAACAGACGATTGAGTAAACCACTTAGGATTTTGACGGTCGAGGCGTGCAGCGGGCCGACGGGTGACATCTTGTAAATCTCTCCTTCAAGCAACTCAAGCCGCTCGTCAGGGCGGAAAATGCCCGCCTCACCCATCCGTTGGTACTCGTCAGCGGTGATCCAATGTTTCGCTAGTTGCCGCGACATCATTCTCACTCCCTTGTGTGAAGCCGAAGGCGGAGGATGAAGAGGGATCGATTTATCTTCACCCTTCCGCATTCATCCTCCCGCTTAATCTTCCTCCTCGCCTCTGATTCTACCTTCGGCGCGGGCCTGCTCGACGATCTTGTGGGCGATCTGGCCGGGGACCGGATCGTAGTGTGAGAACTCCATGTGGAACGAGCCGCGCGCACCGGTGATCGAGTTCAATTTCGATTGATAGTCGAGCATCTCGGACATCGGCGCCTGCGCCTTCACCACTTGGTTCTTGCCGCGCATGTCCATGCCCTGCACGCGCCCCCGTCGCGAGTTCAAGTCGCCCATGATGTCGCCGCTGCACTCTTGTGGGGTGACTACCTCGACGTCCATGATCGGCTCTAACAGAGACGGCTTCACTTTCTCGATCGCGGCGCGGAACGCCTTGCGGCCGGCGGCGCGGAAACTGTGTTCGTCCGAATCGACCGTGTGATACGAGCCGTCGATCAGCGTTACTTTGAAATCGACCAGAGGGTAGCCGGCGATTGCGCCGTGCTGCGCGGCCTCGATGATCCCTTTCTCGATCGCGGGGCGGAACTGATGGGGAACCGCGCCGCCGAAAATTTTGTCTTCAAACACGAAGCCTTCGCCGCGCGGCAACGGCTCGAAGACGACCTTGCAGTCGCCGAACTGCCCGCGCCCGCCGGTCTGTTTTTTGTGGCGGCCCTGCACCTCGGCACGCGCCGTGATCGTCTCCTTGTAAGGCACTTTCGGCGGGTGCAGCGCGACCTCGACGTGATAGCGGTTCCTGAGTTTCTCGACCACCGTCTCGACGTGGAGTTGGCCCGAGCCAGAGAGGATGAACTCTTTGGTCTGCGCGTCGCGCGTGAAGTGAAGCGACGGGTCTTCTTCGAGAATCTTGTGCAGCGCGACCGAAATCTTCTCTTCGTCCTGCCGCGACTTCGGCTCGATGGCGAAAGAGATCGCGGCCTCCGGGTATTGGACCTGATCGTAATAGACAGGCGCGGCCTTGTCACAGAGCGTATCGCCGGTCTGCGTCTCCCTGAGCTTGACGCACGCGATGATGTCGCCGGCCTTCGCCTCGTCCACCTTGTCGAGTTGCTTGCCCTGCATCGAGTGAAGCGCGCCGAGGCGCTCGCTGGCCCCGCGCGTCGAGTTCTGCACGTTGGCGTCCGACTTGACGCTGCCGCTGACGATCTTCATCACGGTGATGCGGCCGGCGAACGGGTCGGCGACGGTGCGGAAGACATAAGCCGAGAAGGGCTCTTCGGGGGTGTAGCGGCGCGAGACGGTTTCGGCCTCCAACTCGGCGGAAGCGCGGCCGTGCTCGGCCTCGTGGTGGTCCGGCGCGGGCGCATAGTCCACGATGCCGTCGAGGACGTTTTGCAGCCCGACGAGCGTCAGGCTGGAAGCGGCGAAGACGGGACAGAGGCGGCTCGAAGCGATGGCCCGCTCGATGTTGCTCACGATGTCTTCTTCGGGCAGCGTCCCCTGCTCGAAATATTTCTCCATCAGCGCATCGTCGGATTCGGCGATGACTTCGATCAGTCGCTCGCGCTCGCGGTCCACCACGTCGCGGCCGGCTGCCGGGATGTCGATCTCTTTCGCGCGGCCATTCTCGTCAAACTCGTAGGCTTTCATGTGGACGAGGTCCACGACGCCGCGGAAATCTTTCTCCTTGCCGATTGGGAGTGTGAAGGGGACGATGGCGCGGCTGAAGGTCTTGCGGGCCGAATCCAACGCTGCGCCGAAGTCGGCGCGCTCTTTGTCGAGCTTGTTGATGACCATGACGCGCGGGGTCAGAAATTCGTTGGCGAAGGCCCACGTTTTCTCGGTCTGAACCTCGACGCCGTTAACTCCATCCACCACGACGAGCGCGCAATCGGCGACGCGCAGGGCGGGGCGCGCGTGAGCGACGAAGGCGGCGTAGCCGGGCGTGTCGATGAAATTGATTTTCGTGTCGCGGTGTTCGCAGTGGGCGAGCGCGGCGTTGAGCGTGATTTTGCGGGCGACCGAGTCTTCCTCGTAGTCGGTGACGGTCGTGCCCTCGTCAACCTTGCCCCAGCGCGGCGTGGCCCCGGTGACGTGGAGCAGGGAACTGACGAGTTGCGTCTTGCCGGAATCGCCGTGCCCGATGACGGCTAAGTTGCGGATGGAGTTGGTCGGATAAACTTTCATGGCTGGGATCAAGTATCCTTTCCGATGGGATTTGACAGGCTCGAAGAGTCGGACGATCCGCGCGGCTCGAACTGCCTAGACTAGAGAAACGAGATCGCGCTCCGGGTAAGCAGAGAATTTATCCGCCGGGTGTGGGAAAAGCAAGGAATGACTTGTCCGCGCCCCGGCCTTGCGCCCCACCGAGCGCACGCAAGTAGAGTCCGGCGGCGGCTGAAGCCAGCGTTAACCGCGAGTTTACAAACTTCCGTCGCCCGCAGACGTATAAGGACGGTATGAAAAAGATGAATGAATGGCCGGAAACGATTAACGGCACCAATAAAGGAGCATCCATGTCGAACAGCAAATACCTCATCGGGGTTGCGCTACTTGTAGTCGTGGGGATCGTCGCCTCGATGGCGGTCTTCGCCAACATCGATTACGCGCCGGAGGGCACCGTCAAAGTCGTCACTTACTTCGGCCGGATCGAGCGCGTCTATAAGCCGGAGGACGGGTGGTTCACCACGATCGCGCCGGGGCGTGAGAGCTATGAGGTCACGATTAGATCGTTTACCGAGAGCGCGCCGGTGCGCGTCACGAGCAAAGATAACGCCGCCTTGAACGTCAACATCGACGTGACGGCTTTCACCGATCCGTCGAAGGCCGTAGAGTATTTCCGCAAGTACGGACCTTCGGCGGAAGAGCGGCACAAGCGCCGCGGCGAAATCCTCAAGGGACTCTTGCAGACCGAGGCGCGTAATGCTTATTCCGAGTTTGCCGCCTACGAGATTTACGCGAACCAAGAGCAGATACAGAAGCGCATCTATGAGGCCGTGCGCCCGCTACTCGCCAACCAGTTGCAACTCGTGACGGAGAGCGTGCAACTCGGCAACCCAGACTTCCTCGACGACCGCATCGAAGCGGCTGCCTCCGAAGTGGTCGCCAACGAAAAGCAGAAGCAAGCGGAGGAAGCCAAGCTCGAAGCCGCGAAGATCTCCGCGCAGACCAAGCAGATCGAGGCGCAGACTTTCGCCAACCCGGCGCTGCTGGACATCAAGCGGCTCGAACTGCAACTTGAAATCGAGCGCGCCCGCGCCGACGGCGTCAAGCAGCACCAAGGGGCGCTGACGATCATCTACGGCGGCACGCCGAACACCCAACTGCAATTGCAGGCCGGGAGGTAATGTCAGAGCCGTGGGGGCCAGAGGGCGAGCGGAGAAGCTAAGTTGGACCAGAAGCTTTTGGAAGTGTACACCGATGGGCGCTGCCCCCTCTGCCTGTGGGTGCGCGGGCGCGTCGAGCCGCACGACACACAGGGACGCCTCGAGTGGCTCGATTACCACGAGCCGGAATCGCAACGCCGGGCCGCGCCCCACACCCCGGCGGAGTTGGCCGCGCAGATGTACGTCAGGCGTAAGTCGGACGGCGTCTGGGAGAAGGGCTATCAAGCGTGGCTTGAAGTGCTCAAAGTATTACCCCGCTGGAGCTGGCTGGGGCGCGTGCTGGCGCGCCAGCCCTTCGCGGCCCTCGGCCCCGTCCTGTACCGCAACGTCGCGCGCCGCCGCTACACGCTCTTCGGCACGCCTCCACCCTGCGATCCGTCCGGCGTCTGCTCGCTTCACACCTCTGAAAAGTGACGATGGGCGATAGACGATACGCCACAGTGAGCGCACGACGCGCTGCCCCGGCTGCCTTTTGACGAAGCTTGGATTCGCCCCGCCATCGTCCATCGAGCCGTCATCCATCGTCTGCTATCGTTCATGGCCCATCGTCTGACTTTCCCGAGGCCACCTCTCAGCCTGCCCGCGCATCTTAAACCTGCCAGACACTTCGGGGGACGTGCGACGGTGGACGGTGCGCGCGCTGCTGTTTGCGGCCACGCACATTGGCGAGTCAGGAGTGTCATGGGGGATGTCTTCGGTCGCGCGTCCAAATTTACTTCTCTCTTTGAGAAGGGCTGATTACAGTTTATGAAAAGAACTAACGCATTACTGGCTACTCTGTTGTTAACCTTGACGGCTTCGCTGTACGCGCCGGTGTCGGCGATGACTGTCGCCGAGGTGGAGAGCGCCGAAACCGAACAGCGCGGCGGGCGCGTGCGCGCGGCCTTGAATCTGGCCGTGCTCGTGCAGGACGATCTCGTGCCCCGCGTCGGGAACGAGATCCGTCGGACACAGGATTTCATCCGTGCGCTGCCCGAAGGGTCGCGCGTGATGATCGGCTACATCCGGGCTGGCTCGCTGCAAGTCCGTGAACCGTTCACGACCGATCTCGAACGGGCCGCGAAAGCCCTGCGTATCCCGGTCGGGAGCACGGCGGCTTCGCCTTACAACCCGTATGTCGAAGTCATCGAGGCGCTACGCAAATTTGACGCGCAGAATACAAACCCGAACGCGCTGCTGCTCATCTCCGACGGCCTCGACACCTCGCACGGCTTCGACTACGCCTCGGCCGTCAACAGCGTCGATCTCAACCGGGCGGTGCGCGAAGCCAAGCGTCGCGACGTGGCGGTCTATTCGTTCTACGCGCCCTCGGTCGGCCTGACCGGCTTCAGCCGCACGGCGACGAGCGCCGGACAGGGAGCGCTCAACCGGCTCTCTCAGGAGACCGGCGGGCGGGCCTTCTTCCAAGGGACCAGCTTCGTCACCTTTGACGCTTACTTTGAAAGGCTGGGCCGCGCTCTCAACGAAAAGTACTCGCCCATTTCTTAAGCATCTGGCCCGCGCCAGCTTCGACGGACAAACGCGCCAGCGGGAAACGCCTCGTCAGACGCCGCCGGCAGAGACAGTCTCTGCCGGCGGCGTCCTTATCTTTCGCCTGCCGCGTGACACTCCGCAAAATTGTTTTGTCGTCTCTCGTGCTTCGGTGATAAAGTTTATTTCCGCGTTCGCCGGCTCCCACCGGCGTGGCGGGGCGACTATCAAGCCCCCTTTGCAATAAAACATGAAGACACACAGCGGAAGTGAGTATTGTCTGATTGTCGAAGGGTCTTACCTGACGCAGTCCGAAGCGAAACACGCCCTGCGCGATCCGTTCGTCGAGGAGTTGGTTGAGGAGACGGGCCGTTTCCGCATTCACAACCTGCACGAGATGGAGATCGCCCCCGGCGTCGTGCTCGGGGCGCTCGGCGTCGAGGTGATTGATGACGGCGTGTTCGAGATCGCCAGCACGGATCCCGAGCGCCCCCTGACCGAGTTTAAGGCCCGTGCGGTGGCCGAGGCTCTCCGGCGCTACGACATGTTTGACGCGATCGACATCGAGCCTCGTGGTGGCGGCACCGAGCCGGACGTGCATCAGCCAGCCTCTTAAAAACCTGAGGCGCGCAGCAGGTGGTCCGCCGGGCTTGACCTCCCGCCCGCTCGTTCCTATCCTTCCTTTTCCGCTCACAGAGCCAATCCCCGATGCCGCAGCATCGATAAGGGGACAACGACGCGCGGGCCTTAGTTGCCTCAGACAACAATGAGCGAGTCCTTGCAGAGCCGGGTCAAGGTTATCGTCGGCGACATCACGCGCCAACAGGTGGACGCCGTCGTGAACGCCGCCAACGCCACGCTGCTCGGCGGCGGCGGTGTGGACGGAGCGATCCACCGTGTGGGCGGGCCGCGGATTCTCGCGGAGTGCCGCGAGTTGCGGCGCACGCGCTATCCTGAAGGGCTGCCGACCGGCGAGGCCGTCATCACGACGGGCGGCCAACTACCGGCGCGATACGTCATCCACACGGTCGGCCCCATTTTCGGACAACATGCCGGGCGCGAGGCGGAAATGCTCGCGGCCTGTTATCGGAACTCGCTGGCCTTAGCCGTCACCCACGGCCTGCGCTCCGTCGCCTCGCCGGCCATCTCGACCGGGGCTTACGGCTACCCGCCGGCCGAAGCGGCGGTAATTACCTCGACGGCGATTCGCGATTTTCTGAATCAGGAAGAGTCCGCAGCAGAGAAACAACTGACAGAGGTGCGACTCGTCTTCTTTTCACGAGGGGACGCAGACATTTTCTTGCGACATCAAAAATTTGAAAGTCATCAGTAGTCAGTAATCAGTCATCAGCCAAACCAAAGAATTGACCACTGACCACCGACCACTGACTACTGACCACTGCTCATGCAAATAACCAACGAGATCGAACAGGTGGAGAGACAACAAACGACGCGGGCTCTGCCCGAATCCGTCAGCGCCCTCGAACGGCTGGCGCGGAATTACTGGTGGAGTTGGGCCGACGATGGCGCGGCCGTGTTCCGCGACTTGGACCCGGAAATGTGGGAAGAGACGGAGCACAACCCACGCCGGTTGCTGCGTGACACGTCCGAATTCCGGTTGATGAAGATGGCGACCGATCCCGCCTTCATCCAACGCGTCGAGCGTCTGGCCGCGGGCCTCGACCGCTACATGGACCCGGCGACGCCGACTTGGGCGAAGCAGCACGCCGGTGGGATTACATTTCAGAACCCGGTCGCTTACTTCTGCGCCGAGTTCGGGATTCACAACTCGCTGCCGCTTTATTCGGGCGGACTGGGGATGCTCGCTGGGGACCACTTAAAGTCTGCGAGCGATCTCGGACTGCCGCTGGTCGCCGTCGGATTGCTCTACCACCACGGCTACTTCCGCCAACGCCTGCGCCGCGACGGCTGGCAGGAAGAACACTACGGCAAGATCGACACTGAAGATCTGCCGTTGAGACTCGTCCTTGACGACGCGGGCGCGCCCGTCCGCGTCGCGATGCGGATTCGCGGGCGCGACGTGACGTTGCAGGCGTGGCGCGTCGAGGTGGGCCGCGTCGGGCTCTATCTGCTTGACTCGAACCTCGATGCGAACCACCCGACCGACCGCCTGATCACCGGCCACCTCTACGGTGGCGACCGCGAGACGCGTTGCGTGCAGGAGATGGTCCTCGGCATCGGCGGCGTCCGCCTGCTGCGCGAACTCGGCGTCGAGCCGCACGTCTTTCACCTGAACGAGGGCCACTCGGCCTTCCTCACGCTGGAGCTGGCGCGCGAGCTGATCGCGGAAGGAAAGGACTTTGCGGCGGCCGCAAAACAGGTGCGCGGGCAGTGTGTCTTCACGACGCACACGCCGGTCGCCGCCGGACACGACGAGTTCCTGTCATCGCTCATCGAGCACTGTTTCGGCGGCGAGTACGTCGAGCAGTTGGGGCTGTCGCACGAGGAGTTTCTCGATCTCGGCCGCGTCACCGCCGGCAGCGAGGAAGAGTTGTTCGGGCTGACGCCCCTCGCGCTCAGGATGTGCCATTCGACCAACGGCGTGAGCCGCATCCACGGCCGCGTCTCGCGCGAGTTGTGGCGGGAGATGTTCCCCGATCACACGGCCAGAGAGGTGCCGATCACGCACGTCACCAACGGTGTCCACGCCCCCTCGTGGGTCGCGCCGCTCATTCGCGAGCTTTACGCCAAGCACGTCGGCCCCGATTGGGAAGAGCACGAGTGCGATCAGCGG
This sequence comes from Pyrinomonadaceae bacterium, assembly GCA_050748185.1. GTDB lineage: Bacteria > Acidobacteriota > Blastocatellia > Pyrinomonadales > Pyrinomonadaceae > JACCRA01. The sequence goes on along the minus strand of JBOGOY010000003.1, from coordinate 11,564 downwards.
CGCTGGGACGAGGGCGTCGGGCGGATCGCCGACGAGGAGTTGTGGCGCGTGCACCGGCTGCTGAAGCAGCGGCTCATCGCCTTTATCCGCCACCGCCTGTACCACGCGCGCATGATGCACGGCGAGAGCATGGAGTACGCCGAGGCCGCGCGGACGATGTTCGACCCGGAGGCGCTGACTATCGGCTTCGCCCGTCGCGTCGCAGCCTACAAGCGCTGGAGCCTGATCCTGCACGATCCCGAGAGGATGCTCCGCCTGATCGACGACGCCGAGCGGCCGGTGCAGTTCGTCTTTGCGGGCAAGGCGCACCCGCAGGATCAGGGGGCCAAGCAGATCCTACAGCAACTCGCGCAGTGGAAACTCGACCCGCGCGTGCTGCGCCGCGCTATTTTCATTCAAGACTACGATCAGGAGATCGCGCGCCAACTAGTCCAATCGGTCGATGTGTGGATGAACGTCCCGCGCCGCCCGCTCGAGGCTTCGGGCACGAGCGGCGAGAAGGTGGCGATGAACGGGGGGCTCAACCTCTCGGTCCTCGACGGCTGGTGGCCCGAAGGCTACGACGGGACCAACGGCTGGGCCGTGGGAGGTGTCCATGCCGATAGCGGCGAGGCCCACGACGACGAAGACGCGCGCGACGCCGAGTCGCTCTACCGCGTGCTTGAAGAGGAAGTGGTCCCCTCCTACTACGAACGCGACGCACAAGGCATCCCGCGCCGCTGGGTAGCAATGATGAAGCGTTCCATCCAGACGCTGGTCCCCGCCTTTAACAGTGACCGCATGGTGCAGGAGTACGTGCGGAAGATTTACCTCGGCGGCGCGTGAGTCGATAGTTCAAGTATCATGCGGAGGGCGGCGGGCTTGTTGATGCGAGCCCACCGCCCTTCGCCGTCACGCGGCCTGCGTGCTGAGGTCTGGAAGATTTAGCGTCCCGGCGTCGGCCGAAACAAATGCTCCGCGGTCGCGTGCGCGCAGGCTTGATTTAACGAGTGAGCGTGTAGAGGAAGAAGACGATGCCGGCGCCGAGCGAAAGCGCGGCGAGCGCGAGCCGGAGCAAGTCGTAAGTTCTACCTCTGCGCTCTGATTTTGACATCGCTGGGTAATAATTTCCTCTTAATTGAGCACCACCGTAGCGCCTCGTCCATTCGAGAATCGTCGAGTTGAATCTGCCCGGACGGCAATCCGCTCGCGCCGCTGGCACGGTCTGTGGGATGGGGCCGCGTGGTCTTCCGGTGTCCTTCACGCGGCCCGTATCCGACAGACGCCTCGCCCGAGCGAGACGGCGAAGACATCGTAACCCCACGACGCTAACTCATTATTAAAGGCGAATTAAAAGTCGGTTAACTTGGCGCAGGCGAATTTTCGTCCCGACCCGCCGCGTCAGGCCGCTGGGGTGGGCTCGCCCGAGACGTTGAGATGCCTGATCTGGTTTTTGCCGCTGTTCTTGACCGCGTACATCGCATTGTCGGCCTGCCTGATCATGTAGTCGACGGTGCGCGGCGGCGTCGTCCACGTCACGACCCCGACGCTATAACTGACCGGCCAGCAGCGCTCGCGCGCCGACTCGGTGACCTTTTGGTGAACGCGCTTAACGACTGCCTGCGCCGCCTCGTCGCCCGTCTCCGGCATCAGGATGACGAACTCGTCGCCGCCGAGTCGGGCGATGAGATCGATCTCGCGGATGGTCCCCCTGATCGTCTGCGCCACGGCGCGCAGCAGTTGGTCCCCCGCGCTGTGGCCGAAGCGATCGTTGACTTCTTTGAAGTTGTCAACGTCGAGGTAGGCGACGGTGAAGGAGTGGCGATGACGGCGGGCGCGGCCGATCTCCTGCGCCGCGGCCTCAATGAAAGAGCGGCGGTTGAGCACGCCCGTCAGATCGTCCGTCCGGGCCATGTTGCGCTCGTGCAGGAGCGAGCGGCGTAGCCCCGAGACGAAGTAAGTCACGAAGACGAGCGCGCCCAGTTTCAGCGCGACGTTGATGTACAGCATCAGCGGGCGTTGGTCGTGGTGCCAAGCGTAAAACTCGGCGAGGAAGTAGCCGAGCGAACTGACGAGTGACAGGAGGAATGCCGTCCGGCGATTCACCAGCCATGCCACCATCGAGATCGGGAGCAGGTAGAGTAGGAAGCCCAAAAAGTCCGGCCCGGCCCAGTAGTTCAGTAAACTTTGCAGGGCGACGAGCAGGAAGCCGAGCGCGACGAGGAACACCCTCGATCGCTCGCCCAGACGTTCCATGATTTTGATGAACATAATCCCTCTGGTTCTTTGTCCGCCGTCTTCACAGTTCGGGCGACAGCAGCCGAGCGGGGAGATCAGTCTTATTGTGAGAGCGAGAGTCGGGGCCTACAAAGCGTAAACGCCTCCGAGCGACCCACGCGCGGCGGCAGCTTCGCGAAAAGCAACTCAGGCCTGTCGTTAGATGTCCGGTTTTCGGTTTTCGTTTGTTTAAGGGTGGCTTTGTGGCGTGGGTTCACAGGCCGTCAGCCCGCGTGTTAGACTTTCAAAGCGGCCGTTCTCTGCGATGAAGCAGGGCGGCTGTGACTGTAGCCCCTAAGTCACGACTGCCGGAAAGCGCCGATGAAATTCTGTCCCCAATGCGGAAGTTCCTACGAAGAAACGGTCAAATTCTGTCACCGCGACGGCGAGGTGCTGGAAGAGTCGCCGGCCAACATGGTCGGCGAGGTGCTCGACGGCCAGTACGAGATCGAGGCCTTCATCGCGCGCGGCGGCATGGGCACGCTCTACCGCGCGCGGCACATCCTGCTCGGCGATCGCGTCGTGATCAAGACGCTGCGCTCCGAGATGCGGCACAATACGGAGTGGCTGCGCCGCTTTCAGCGCGAGGGCCGGGCCGCCCGCCGCTTCCGTCACCCGAATTCCGTCACTGTCTACGATCTGCGCAGCACCGACGCCGGCCTCATCTACATGGTGATGGAGTTCGTCGAAGGCGAGACGCTCGACAAGGAGTTGAAGCGCCGCGCCCGCTTCACGCCCGAAGAGGCGCTCGAAGTGATCGAGCCGGTCGCCAGCGTGCTGGAAGCCGCGCACGCCCAAGGCGTGGTCCACCGCGATTTGAAGCCCGAGAACGTGATGATCAGTCGCGGCTCGGACGGCCGCGCCGTCGTCAAGCTGCTCGACCTCGGCATCGCCAAATTGCGCGACGTGGCCGAGACGCAGGTGGGCGACGGCGGGGGCGGCGGCCTCACCATCGCGGGCCAGATCCTCGGCACGCCCTACTACATGTCACCCGAGCAGTGGGGAGAAATGCCGCGCGACCAGAACCCGGAGATCGACGGCCGCGCCGACATCTACAGCCTCGGCGTGATGTTCTACGAACTGATTACCGGACAGAAGCCGCTCACCGGCCGTTCGCTGCCGGAGTTGAGGCACGCGCACGTCAACCAGCAGGTCGCGTCCCTGAAAGAGGTGGCACCGGACGTTCCCGAGGCCTATAGCCGCGCCGTCGAGCACGCGATGGCGAAAGATCGCGGCGATCGGCCGCAGACCGCCGGCGAATTGGCCGATGAGGTCCGAGCCTCTCTGGGGCTGCCGCCGATGGCGCGCATCTCTTACACGCCTTCGATCGCTTCCGGCACCAACCTCGAACTGGCCCGATCAGTTCCGGGTCACGACAGCGGAAGTGTGAGCGCCGATCAGTCGCTCGGAGGGGCGGCGGCGGCGGCCGTCGCGCCTGTGCCCGCCGGCGGGGTGCGGACGAAAGCCTCACAGGGCAATCACAGCACGAACCCCGGCCGCAATGATTCCATCATCACGGTCACGGCCGGCGGTCGCCTCGCCGCGGCCTCGACGGCGGCCCGTTCGTCCGCCAATCCGAGCATCTCTCACGCGGGACAGCCAGAGGCCACCGCCGTCCCACCCGCACCGGCACGTGGTTCGGGCGTCGCTCTAATCGCGGCGGGCGTCGCTTTGATTCTCCTGCTGACGGCCGGCGTCGGGGTCGGGGGCTGGTACTTGTGGCAGCGTTGGCAGGCGAGGATGATCGAGGCGGGGCCGACGAACGGCCCAGACGCGCCGAACACGAATGCAGCTAACTCTAACGCCCCGGTCGAAAGGGTGGAGGTTGTCACTTACTGGCTCGAATCTTTCGGCCGGACGCGCACAGGCAAGGGCACGCGAGTCGCCGGGAATGGCGACCTCAGCCTCGCCTCGGGCCAGCAGTTCAAGTTTCATTTCAGCCCGCGCGAACGTGGCTACTTCTACATCGTCGGGCCGGGCGACGGGAACGCCCCGATGACTTTCCTGACGGCGCAGCCGCTCGGGATCATGAAGACTAATCAAGCCGCTGGGCGCGCGGATTTCATCTTCCCCTACGGCAAAGACCGGAACGGCGAGGAGTATGTCCTGCAACTGGATCAGAACCCGGGCACGGAAGAGTACACTGTCATCTTCTCGCCGACGCCTCTGCTGTCGCCCTCGTTTTTGGCCGACAAGGCCGGGCACCAGTTGACGCCGGCGGAACTGAAAGAATGGGAAGATTTCCGCGCGCAATACAAAACCGCCACCCCCTCCGTGGACGTAAAAAGTAATGCCGAAGGGGGGCCGGTGGTGGCCGTGTCTGTGCCGGCCGCCGGCGCGTCAGGTCAGCCAATTTTTTTCGACATCCGCATCGTACACAAATGACACGCCCCAAAACCCCATCTCGCCTCTTGACCGAAATGTGCCTCCCACCGTTTCGCCGTGACCTCAGCTATTGCTGAAAGGAGTCCCGACCATGCGTCGCCACTTTTTGATCCTATTCGCCATGACCTTACTCATTACACTTTTCGCCGCCGGCACCGCCTCGGCACAGGACGCCGCGCCGTCCCCGCGGGAGCAGGAACCGCGGGAAGAAGACATCGGCACGCGCGGAGCCTTCCTTTCGACGCGGCCTTCGGGCAACAGCGCGCCGCGTACTAACAACCCTTCCGGCGGCACGACCACTGCGAAGCCTGCCAGCGGAAAGCCGGCCGAGAATACAGCCTCGGACAGACGCGATACCGACCCGAAGTCGGGGAAGAACAATCGCAAGGATCGAAAGAAGGGCTCCGGCGGCGGCGACGTCACGGTGGCGAACGCCAACCCGAAGATCAAGAAAGGGCCGGCGAACCCTAATTCCCCGAGCGAGTCGCCGCGCCCGGTCAGCGAGCAGGCGAGCAGCTTTACGACCGCCTCTTTCAGCCCCGAAGCCATCGGTATCGGCTACACGCTCTACATGCGCGACGCTAACGGCGACGCCCTGCGCGTCGATCCGAAGCGCGTCTTTCACTCCGGCGAGTCGGTGCGCCTCGCGGTCGAGTCCAATACCGACGGCTATCTTTACGTCTTTCACACGGAGAACGATAAAGACCCGCAGATGATCTTCCCCGACGCCCGGCTCGGGCGCGGCAATAACTTCATCCGTGCCCACGTCCCTTACGAGGTGCCCTCGAACATGGAGTCCGACGAGCGGCTGCGGTGGTTCGTCTTCGACGGGACGCAGGCGGCGGAGAAACTCTATATCGTTCTGACACGTCAGCCGCTGCCCGAAGTGCCGACCGGCGAGACGCTAGTTAAGTTCTGCCAATCCGAAGGCAACACTTGCCCGTGGGGGCCTCCGCGCGCCGTGTGGGACCAACTCAAAGGCACGAACGATCGAGAGCAGGTCGCGGTCAGCCGGGTTAAAGACGAAGGCCGCGCCCAGACCAACGTCGAGCGCGAAGCCGCCACGCGCGGCCTCGGCCTCTCGCAGGACGCCCCCGGGCCTTCAGTCATCCGCATGACCGCCTCTTCAAAAACCGGCGTCCTTGTAACGGCGATCGAGCTCGTTCACGAGAAGTGAATGGCAACGCACGGCGGCCGAGCCGGGTCATCCCGGCCGCCGTTGCATAGAGCGATCAAAAAATATTGGCAGGCGCGCGGGTCGTGATGCAAACCGACCGCGGTATGCGCGTTACAGCGTTGACAGCTCGTTCGTCTTCGGCCCCCTCGGAAGCAACGGCCGCCTTGCCTCCACGAGAGCCGAAGCGGCGAGCTTTCTCTTTTCTCCCCGGCGCGGGAAATTGCGCGCCCCAAGTCATTCGTTCAAGGTCAGGTGTTTGTGTGACGGGAGGTCTTTATGAAAATTCAACGACGCGCCCTCGGTTCATGGGCGCTTTCCTGTGCGGTGGTCATTTCCGGATCGTCGCCCCTGTCCGCCGCCGCGGCTGAAGTCGAAGGGCGGCAGCGGCCGGCCGGCACCGCGGTTCAGCAGGTGGCGCAAGGCGCGGACGCGCTCCGGCAAGGCCGCCGGTTCCTGAAGCGCGGCAAGACGGATCAGGCGCTGCCGCTGTTAGAGGTCGCGCTCAAGTCGGCGAAGGACGGGGGCTCGGCGCGCGGTCAGGCCGCCGCCTCCGACTCGCTCGGCGATCTCTACTCGTTGATCGGCCAGTATGCGGTCGCGCTCAAGTACTATCAGAACGCGCGCGACAACTTCGAGGCCGCGCGGCAGAAGGAAAGCGTCTTGGCAAAGGCCGCCGGCATCAGCGACAACGAGTACAACTCTAACCTGATGCTGCTGAAGATCGCGCAGATGAATCAGCGCGCGGGCGACACCGCCGCAGCCGCGACTGCCTTGCGGAGCATTCAGGTTGCCAAGCCGGACACCGGCGCGGCCGCCACCGCGAAGAAAGGTGTCGGACTGTTTGACCGGGTGAAGAACATCTCTCAGGGGACGCCGAGCGCCTCGACCGCGACGGACGTGGTCGGCGTCGCCGGCAGCGTCCAGCAAGCCTTCGAGCTTTACCGCCAAGTCATCGTCTACAGCGGTCAGGAACTGGGCCTCGGGCGCATCGACTTTCAGAACAACCAACTCGACAGCGCCAAGCTGCACTTTGAGAACGCGCTGACAGTGGCGGGCGGCAACAACCCGCTCATCGCCAATCTGGGCCAGACGCGGCGTTTCCGCGTCGCCGCGCGCACGGGCTTGGGCGACACGATGCTCCGGCTCGGCAAGTTCAAGGACGCGATTAAGTACTACACCGACGCCGCCAACGGCGCGAAGGCCGACAAGCGGCTCGACCTCGTGTGGCCGGCGCAGCGCGGAACGGGTCGGACGCGCCTCGTGCTGGCGGCGGCTGAGAAAGATCCGCAGAAGCGTCTGAAGGTGATGGGCGAGGCCGTCGCCGCGTACCGCGAGGCGCTCACCACGATCGAGACGATCCGGCAGGGCAGCGTCCGCGCCGATGAAGCGCGCACCACTTTCATCGCCACGACCAAAGACGTGTTTGACGAGGCTTCGGGCGCGCTCGCCGAGATGGCCTTGCTGGCCGCGAAGCCCGGCGCGCCGTCACTCGACGGGCCGGCGCTCGCTTACGCCGCCGAAGCCTTCCGCATCACCGAACAGGGTCGTGCCCGCTCGTTGCTCGATCTGTTGAGCGAGGCGGGCGCGGAAATCACCGAAGGCGTGCCGGCCGAATTGCTCAAGCGCAAGCAGGAGAACCTCGAACAGCAGCAGGAACTGGCACAGCAGTTGACCGGCGTCAGCCTCACGGCCGAGCCCCAGAAAGAGACGCTCGACCAACTCGAAGGAAAGCTTGAAACTTTACAGGCCGAGTACGACAGCATCGAGAACCAGATCAGATCAGCCAGCCCGAAGTACGCGGCGCTGACCGCCTCACAGCCGCTGACGCTCGAAGCCGTCCAGCAGCAGGTGCTCGACGAGCAGACCACCCTCGTTGAATACAGCCTCGGGGTCGAGGACTCGTACCTGTGGGCGGTGACGAAGCAATCGGTCTCGCTTTACAAGTTGCCGTCGCGCGCGACGATCGAGCAGCGGGCCGGGGCGCTGAGGGACCAGATTGTGCCGCAGAGTTTGCGCCGCTCGATCGTCGAACTAGCCGGGGGGCCGACTCGCGGCCTCGCGGACGAACGCGGGCTCGGAGTCTCGAACAGTTCCGAGGCGGGCGACGCCACGCAATTCTCCGCCGCCTCGTTTGCGCTCTACCAAACCGTCCTCGCGCCGGCCGCGGCGGTCTTTAAAGACAAACGCCTGTTGGTGGTCGCCGACGGCGCGCTCAACTACGTCCCGTTTCAAGCGCTCATCACGGCGGGCGGGGGCGGAGACTACTCGGCGCTGCCGTACCTCACGATGCAGCACGAAATTTTTTACGCCCCCTCGGCCTCGGTCGTCGCGGCCATACGCCAGCAAGCGGGTGGGACCAACACGGCGGCGGCCGCACCCGGCAGCGGACTTCTCATCGTCGCTGATCCGGTATTTGACGCGGGCGATCCCCGCGCCCCGAAGTCCGCGCCCGCGGCCGGCCAGACAGCTGCGAAAGATTCCGCGGTCCAGAGCGCGATCAGCGACGTGGCCGGCGGCAACAATACGGGAGCGTCGCCGCAGGGCTTGCGACTCGCGCGCCTGAACGGCACCCGCGCGGAGGCGCAGCAGATCGGACAGTTGGCAAAGGCGGCCGGCCTCGTGCCCGACGTCTGGCTTGACCTCGACGCGAGCGAGGCGAACGTGCGCGGGCGCGACATCGGCAAGTACCGTGTGCTGCACGTGGCGACGCACGGGCTGCTCAACACCGAGCGGCCGCAGTTCACCGGCGTCGTCCTCTCGCTCGTCGGCAACACACAGGGCGACGGCTTCCTCCGCACCGACGAAGTCTTCAACCTGCGCCTGCCGAGCGCGCCGCTCGTGATGCTCTCGGCCTGCGAGACGGGGCTGGGTCGCGAGAAGCGCGGCGAGGGCGTGATCGGACTGACGCGCGCTTTCATGTATGCGGGCGCGCCGACGGTCGGCGTCAGCCTCTGGTCGGTCGCCGACCGCTCGACCGCCGAATTGATGCCCGACTTCTACAAGCGAATGCTAGGGGAACAGAATCTCGGGCCGTCCGCCGCGATGCGCGCCGCGCAACAGCAGATGATCGCCGGCAAGAAGTACAGCGCGCCGTTCTACTGGGCGCCGTTCGTCCTTGTCGGCGACTGGAAGGGATAGAGTAAGGGGGCCGGGGGCCGGGGGCTAGGGGTCGGCAAGAATTACGATGGAAGTATTTTCCCTAACCCCCAACCCCCTTTCGGAGTCATCCGCCCCGCCGCTTGGCGCGTATATGTTTGTTGGCTGCGGCCGTTAGATGTTTGGAGAAATTAACGGGAAACGAATCCGGGATGTGGTAGCATCAGAGGGTCCAGTTGTCGTCCGGTCGTGAGTTATTAACTAACACCGGCGGCGCGCCCTCGCCGAAGCAGGCCGACCTTTCCCGGTTCTCATCCAGAGGTTGAAGCAGCTTCGATCTCTCGTTCCACGAAAGAAGGAATTTGTCATGACTAGATTTACAGCGCAGTTCAATAAGCTGTTTCTCACCCTGATCTTCGCCGCGTCGCTCGGTATTGCGTCCGGTGTCGTCGTGAGCGCGCAGCCCGCCGCCGTCGCACAGCCGCAACAGCCGAAGGCCAAGAAGAAGCTGCCGTCGGGAGCCAAAGGCTTCGCGCAGTTCGCCGGCCGCGACGCCTCCGACAAACTGATCACCGGCGGGGGCACGCGCGACGCCGATCCTAACAAGCCGGAGGCGGACGTGCTTTACACTGAAGCTTCTCAAAAAGGCTCTGAACATTATGACAAGGGTGAGTTTAAGGAAGCAGTTGAGGCTTTCAAGCAGGCCGTCGCCGCTAAGCCGGATCAGTTTTTGGGCCACTACAATCTCGGCGTTACTTATGAGGCGATGGGCATGTTCAAGGACGCCGCTGAGTCTTATAAGCGCGCGGTGACGCTCAAGGCAGAGAACGCAAGCGACGAAATGCTTGCTTGGTATAACTTGGGTAATACCTACGCCGCAGCCGGCCAGCACAAAGAAGCCGTAGAGATCTATCAGCAGATCATCCGCCGCGAACCGCGTTACTGGATGGTGCATTACAACATGGGCGTTTCCTACGCGACACTCAACCAGCCGAAAGATGCCATTAGCGCTTTCAACGAATCTATCAGGCTCAAACCGTCGCGCGATCTGGATTTGCTCCACTACAACCTCGGCCTCGCTTACAGCAGCGACGAGCAGTACGAAAAGGCCGCCGAGTCGTTCAAGCAGGCGCTCATGATTAAGCCCGACTACGCCGAGGCGCGCTACAACCTCGGGCTGGTCTATTATGTGCTCGATAACCAGAGCGCGCTCATCGAGCAGCACAAAATCCTCCAAGCACAGAAGCCGGAGATGGCCAGCGAGTTGGCGAAACTGATCGGCAAATAAGGCGGCTTTAATCGCTCCTTAACCTGAAAAGGCAAAAGCGGAAGACGTGTCCTCTTCCGCTTTTGCCTTTTGCCTTTCAGGTCGAGTACAGTGTCGGGCGTTCCGGAAGCTGCCCGCGCTCATTATAGCGGTTTGCATTTGCGTGTAACCCGGTCAATTGGGCGGATTTGTTAACGGATGAGAAGAAGCCAAAAGGGAGTTTTCAAGCGCAGGTTACATCCATTTGCAAACCGCTATAATCCAACGCTTTAAGGACTGAAGCATGATCAAAGAAGCATCTCGCACGAAACGCATTCTGGCGGTCTCGTTCGGCGTCGCGCTGGGGGCGTCGGCCATTGCCGCCGTACCCGCCAGCAGCCCTGTGGCACGTCAGCAACAGCAGCCGGGGCAGACGGCTGCTCGCCCGCCCGCCGACGAATTGAAGGAAGCGCAAAAGGTCGAGGCCGCAGCGGACGCCGCGGCGCGGCTCAAGGCCGCCGGCGAGTTTCTGCGGAAGTACCCGAAGAGCACGCTGCGGGAACAGGTGGCCCTGCTCGTCGCGCAGAAGATCGAAGCGACGCCGGATAAGGCGCAACAGATCACGCACGCCGAAAGCTTCATGGCGGTCTTTACCGAGCCGGCGGAGGCCGACATCATCCGGCCCTTTATCATCGACGCTTACACCGCCGCCGACCGTCACGCCGACGCCTTTCGCGTTGCCGCCGATTACCTCTCGCGCCACCCTGATGATGTAAACATGCAGACGAACATGGCGCTCATCGGCATCGAGCAGGCGAAGCGTGGCAAAGCAGAGTTCGTCGAGCAGAGCAGGCAGTACGGCCTGAAGGCCGTCGAGATGATTGAGGCCGACAAGCGCCCGGCAACTTTTGACGACGCGCGCTGGGCCGAGTTTAAGACAAAGTGGCTGCCGCAACTCTACCAGTCGCTCGGCGTGCTCTCTTACATGGGGCAGAACTTCCCTGAAGCCGTCACCCGGCTGGAAAAAGCTTCGATGCTCAACCCCGCGGACGCTTTCAGCTACGCGCTGCTGGGCAGCATTTACAACGCCGACTATCAGAAGCTGGCGGAGCAGTACAACGCCGCGCCCGCCGGCCCCGCCAAAGAAGATTTGCTCAAGAAGTCTCAGGCTCAGATGGACAAAGTCATCGACGTTTACGCCCGCGCCGCCGCCCTCTCCGAGGGCAACCCGCAGTTCAAGCAGTTGCGCGATCAGGTGATGGTCGATTTAGAAACTTACTATAAGTTTCGCAATAAAAATTCGACCGAGGGGCTGCAACAGTTGATCGACAAACACAAAGCGCCCAAGCAGCAGTAAAGTAGAAAGGCGACGGGCGAAAGTGAAGGCAGGTTCTTGCCTTACTT
>JBOGOY010000002.1:0-21831 GCA_050748185.1 Pyrinomonadaceae bacterium | reverse complement strand
TCCGATAAATCTCTGGCGAGCGGTTCGGCGTCGCGCATGATCGGCGAGCGGTCGGCCATGACGCGCACCGATGCGTAAGTCTCGCGCCACTCGTCCAAGAAACCGCGCACGCGCTCGCGCCGCGACTCGAAGCGCGGCGCGTCGTTAAGGAGCGCTTCCGTCGCCGCCGCGAACTCGCGGACCACGCGGCTGTCGGGCGCGGCGGCGTCAACGATGCGTGTCAGTGGCGTTATCTGCGTGACGGGGCGGACGCGCTCGCGCCCGAAAAACTTCGGCGCGAGTGTGTCGATTAACTTCTCCAGCGGTTCGACGCGCTCACCATTCGCCAGTCGCCGCAGCATCTTCCCAGAATAAGTTCGATGAGTCAGGCCGACCTCTTCGAGTTGCACGGCGACGGCTTCAAGTCGGCGATACATGTCGTCAACATCTCTCGTCTCGCGCGGCGACCAGAGACGTTCGGCGATGGCCGCGAGTCGCGGCCAGATGCGCGAGTCGATGGTTTCCGTGCTGACGAATTCGCCCCACATGCAGGCTTCGCCGCCGAGCACCCGCGCCGCCTCCTCGTCGGTCAGTCCGCTGTCGGGGCTGATGGGATCGACGAGGTAGTGATTCTCGGCGGGAGCTAAATGGTCGAGGTAGTAACCGTTTGAGAGGATGCCGGTATATCCCTGTTTCGCTCCCTCGGCGAGCGACTTCTGGCCGCGCCACGACTGGATAACAATGTCGCGGGGCAAGTCCGGGTGCAGAATCTCGTCCCAGCCCACCATCCGCTTTCCGTGTTGCTGGAGAATCTTCGCCACGCGCCGGTTGAAATGTGCCTGAAGCGCTTGTTTGTCCTTCAAATTATTCTTCGCCATAAAGGCTTGAATCCGTGGGTTGAGCCGCCAGTGCTTGCCCGTCACCTCGTCGCCGCCGATGTGCATGTAAGCGTCCGGGAAGAGCGCGGCCATCTCGCCGAGGAATTTGTCGAGGAACCTGTAGGTCTCTTCGCGCGTGGGGTCCATTGACGCATCGTGGATGCCGAAGCGGCGCTCGATCTGGTAAGGGCCGGGCGCGCTGGCGAGTTCCGGGTAGCCCGCGAACCAAGCGGTCGAATGACCGGGCATGTCGAACTCGGGAACAATGCGGATGCCGCGCGCGCGCGCGTAACTGATCAGTTCGCGAATCTCATCCTGCGTGTAGTAGAGACCGTCCGATCCCATCTGGTGGAGGCGCGGGAGCGTTTTGCTTTCGATGCGGAAACCCTGATCCTCCGTCAGATGCAGGTGCAGGACGTTGAGCTTGACCGCCGCCATGCCGTCCAAGTTGCGCTTGATGACCTCGACGGGTTGCCAGTGGCGTCCCACGTCAATGAGCAGCCCGCGCCACGGGAAACGCGGTTTGTCCCGGATTCGCGCTTCCGGGATGAAGTAGCCGCCCGCGTCGCCGCTCAAGAGCTGTAGCAACGTCTCCAACCCGCGCAGCGCGCCCACCACAGTCGGGGCGTTGACGACGACCTGACGCTCCGACACCTCCAGCGTGTACGACTCATCCTCTTCGAGCGATGCGACCGCCGCCGCTGCTCGCCCCGCTCCCTGACACTGAATGACGAGGTTCGCCGCGCCGGGGACGCTTGCCAGTCCGCGCGCGAACTCAAAGCCCGTCCGGCTCTCCAATCTTCTGAGCGCGCGCGCGAGACCGGCGAGCAGGCGTTCGTCACTGTGCCCCTGAATCGCCGCCGTGAAAGAAGGTTCGACCTTCATGCGCCCTCTCAGGATATTCACGGACGCGGGCACGGGCATCAGGCTGTGACTACTGACGGAGGCGGCGGGCGTCGTCGTCGTGGTGCGCTGCGCCTCCTGCGCGTAGCCGGTTATGGCAAATAGAAGCAACAGGGCGGGCAAGCAGAGGTATCTACCGTATCTCATTCCGGCTGGCATATTGTGAAAGCTCTTTCCTTCGGAGTTGACCGAGATAGTGATTGCAGTACGTGTGTGGGTTTATAACATAAGCGCCCTGCGCGACGAATCTGGCTCCCGCCGCGTGAGGTGATTGACAACCTAGCGCGAAGATATGTAAAGAGATTGAATGACGACTAAGCAACTCCTAATCTTATCCATCTTCTGGCTGCTCGCTCTGGGCAAAGATTGGAATGTTGACGCCGCGCCGCCCCGTCTCACGCGAGACGGCGAAGTCATGCAATCGACCGACTCAGCCAACGCCGGACAGCCTGATCTGCCACTGAGCGTCGCCGCGAATCGGGGCGCGCTCCAATTAAAAGCCGGCGCCGGAGCGGTCGCCTCGAATATGAGAATCCGCCTGCGCCACGGCGACGGCTCTTCATCAACGTTGTATGAACTCGAACTCGCGGGACAGGACACAGGCAGCGACAAGGCGGGTCGCTTTGAACGCTTTCGTTACCGCCTGAAGCCGACGATGCCCGCCGCGTCGGGCGCGGCTCCGACAGCGCCGCGGTTGCAGGCCACGCTCGAACTGCGTCGCTACCACCGCCCGGAAGTCTTAATCGCCACGCTCGATTATGAAGGCCCCGCGCTCGCCGCGCGCGACGGCGTGCAACTCGTCATGGGACTCGACAATTTCGCGCGCGGGATGGCGCTCAAGCGCTTCAAACTCTACTGGACCGCCCCGGTCTTCATCTCAGACCATCGGCTGCTGTCACCCGCGAACGTCCTGCTTCTCTGGCAGCAGACCGAGGGCGACGCTTATCACATGATGATCCCGCTCGCGGGCGGCGGGATGGTGTCCGAGGTCGGAGTCTCCGAGATCGAATACCGCCCCGAGTTTCGCGTCTCGTCTTCCAGCCACGACGCGCGCTTCTCACCGCGCCGCGTGCCGTTGTTCGCTTACGCCACATCGCGCGATCCCTATCAGTTGCCGCGCGACGCCTACCAGACGGCTTTCGCGGCCACCGAGCAGTACGGGCAATTACGCTGGCAGAAAACTTTGCCGGAGCCCTTCAACTGGCTCGGCTGGTGCTCTTGGAATGCCTACGAGCAGACCGTGACGGAGGAGAAAATTCTGGCGAGCGCCCGCTCGCTGAGAGATCAACAGATCCCCGTCGGCTTTCTGCTGATTGACGATGGCTGGCTCACGGTCAAAGGGCAAAAGCTCGCCGGGTTCGACGCGGACCTGAGCAAGTTCCCGCGCGGCCTCGGGGCGACAGCCCACGCGCTCAGGGAGCAATACCGCATCCCGCACGTCGGCGTCTGGCACACGTTTCAAGGCTACTGGACGGGAGTTGATCTCGAATCCCCGCTCGCGCGCGACTATCAACTTTTCCGTGGCCGCGAGGGTAACGCCCTGCCCGACCCGCGCGACGGCCGGGGCGAGAGTTTCTATGCGGACTGGTACGCTAAATTGAAGGGCTGGGGGTTCGACTTCGTTAAGGTTGACGGGCAAGCGAATAACATCAAATTCACCGACGGTCTGATGCCGCTCTTCGCCTCGGCCGGTGGTTCACAGCGCAACTTGCAGGAGGCGGCGCGGAAACATTTCAAATACGGCGGAGACGAGCACCGCGCCGACGGCGTCGGCGTCATCAACTGCATGGAGATGACGCTGGAGAACGCTTACAACTGGCGCACCTCGAACGTCGCGCGCAACAGCGACGACTACTTGCCGGAAGTCGCGCACAACTTCAAAGACCACATCTTCCAAAACGCCTACAACGCTTACTGGATGTCGAACTTCGCCTACCCCGACTGGGACATGTTCCAGTCGCATGATGCGAACGCCGAGTATCACGCCGTCGCGCGCGCCGTGAGCGGCGGTCCCATCTACTTCACTGATGAACCGGGCAAGGAGCGCCCCGGTATCTTGCGCCCGCTGGCCTTCTCCGACGGGCGTCTCCTGATGCTCGACGAGCCGGGACAGGTGACGCGCGACCTGCTGTTCACCGACGTGTCGATTGAAGCCGCACCGCTCAAGGTCTTCGGGCGCATCATGCGTCCCGGCCTCGTGGCCGGCATGATCGGCGTGTTCAACGCCAACAAGAGAGCGCGACTCGTCACGGGCGCGCTCAACCTCACAGATGTCGAAGGGCTCACCGCGGCGGCGGGCGCGGGACAAAGCGCGAACGCGCGTGTGGCGGTTTACCGGCGCAGCGACGGGCAGGTGAGTTTGCTGAGCGCCACCAACCAGACTCTGCCGCTCAGTCTCACGGCGCGCGGGTTCGACCTCTTCACGCTGTCGCCCGCGGGCGGGGGCGTCGCGGTGTTCGGCCTGCTGGACAAGTATCTGGGGCCGGCGGCGGTTGTCTCCGCGAGCCGACAGGGTCGTCAGGTCGAAGTACGCTTGCGCGAAGCGGGAGACTTCGGCGCGTGGCTGGAGCATCCGCCCGCGAGGGTGGAACTCGACGGCAGGGCTTTACCGGCGTCGGCCTATAGCTACAGCCGCGGCCTGCTGCGCGTCCCGCGCGCGACGTTCGGCACACGGGGCGGTGGCGAGCGGCGGCTTCACATTCAACTCGCGGCACGTCGGGGGTAAGACGCGCCCGCGGGCACTCACCAAACGTCGGAGCGCGGGTCGCCCGCTCCACAAAATGAAAAGGGCTACCCCGAATCGGGGCAGCCCTTTTCATTGGTTGTAGTGGACGGCTTTAGAAGTAGAACTTAAAGCCGAGTTGGACTTGGCGCGGGAAGTTTCTCTGCCCGCGGGTGACGAAGCCGAAGTTGGTGCTGTTCGGATCATTGTTCGGCTGACCGAAGAGCGGGCTGTTGGCGACGTTGAACGCCTCAACGCGGAACTGCGCGCGGTAGCGCTCCGAGAAGTTGAAGCTCTTGTTGAGCGACATGTCGAACTGCGGCACCGTATGCTCCCTGATACGTGCTGTGCGGAACGAGGTGGTGCGCAGCGTGTCCGCGCCGCGGATCGCAAACGCCGGGCTGCTGCATGGCTCGAAGCCGTTCCTCGCGGCGTTCGGTTGGCGGCTCGTGCCGTTCGGCTGCCGGACACAATTGTTGAAATAACGGTCGAAGGTTCTGCTATCGGGATCGATCCTCGGATCGCCGATGAGATCGACGTTTCCGGGCAGGTTGAGCGGGAGGCCAGACTGGAATCTCGCGATCCAGTTATATTCCCAGCCGCCGATGAGCAGGTTCAGCCCTCTCCCGGCATCGCCGGCGAAACGTTGTCCCCGACCGAAGGGCAACTGGTAGACGCCGCTCAGCACGAGGACGTGCGGGCGGTCGAAATCAGTTACCGAGCGGTCGGGTTCCGCGTCCTGATTGTTCAGGAAGCCGAGCGCGCCGAGGGTCTTCGAGAAGGTGTACGAGGCGATCATCGTCAGACTGTTCGTCATGCGCTTTTCGGCGCTCACCTGCAGCGAGTCGTAATCGATCTCGCCGATGTTTT
Organism: Pyrinomonadaceae bacterium; assembly: GCA_050748185.1. GTDB lineage: Bacteria > Acidobacteriota > Blastocatellia > Pyrinomonadales > Pyrinomonadaceae > JACCRA01. The sequence goes on along the minus strand of JBOGOY010000002.1, from coordinate 16,479 downwards.
CGAGCGCCTGCGTGACCGAGCCGAACTGCGGGAACGGTAGAAGCAGTTGACGCCGCTGCACCATCGCCGCATTGAGCCCCGTGCCGGGCAGCAACCCCGCGAAGGGGTTGGCTACCGACTCGTTGTAGAAAGCGGGTCTGGCGCGGGCGTCGGCAAGCTGCGCCGCACTGAGGACGTTGATGTTGCGCGCGTTGCCGATATTGAAGTCGTTGGTCAGGATGTCGCGGCTCCGGCTGCCGACGTAAGCGACATCCAGCTTGACGTTCCCCGGCAACTGACGCTGCACGCCTAAGGAGAACTGGTGGACTTTCGGAATCTCGCGCGTGGGCAGGCTGAAGGTGACGCCGCCGCCCGCCTGCGTCAACAGACCGAGCGAAGCGCCCGTGGGCTGAATGAGCCCGTTCGGGAACGGGTTGCTCAGGGTGTTGACCGGGATGAACGCCTGCGCGCCACCGCCGCTGGTCGCGACGAACGGGCTGGAGACGGTGAAGCCGGTCGTCCCGCCGAACTCAGCCTGCGGGAAATAGTAAAGACCGTAGCCGCCGCGCACCACCGTCTTGTCATTGAACTGATAAGCGACGCCAATGCGGGGCTGGAAGTTATTTCGATCGGCATCGAAGGCCTCTTCCGGCTGTCCACCCACACCGGCGAAGAGCAGCCCACCTCTGAGGTTCGCGCACGCCGGGCACTCGGACACGCCCGGGCGACCCGCGATCCGTGCTGAGAGCGGGCTGGTCTGGTCGAACCCAAAGCCGCGGTTCTGCTGGTTGAAACGCTCGGTCGGCGCCGCCTCGTAATCGTAGCGCAGCCCCAAGTTCACCGACAGCTTTCGGGAGACCTTGATGTCATCCTGCAAGTAGGCGGCGTAATACTTCCAACGGAAGCCCGGGCGCGAGAGATTATCTACCGTCCCGCCGCTCGGATACCCGAGCAGCAGCGAGGCGATGGAACTGCCCTGCGTACCGCTCGCGGGCTGCGTCGGGTCGAGTTGGGTGAAGTTGCGGTTAAAGGCGAACTGTCCGCCGCCCCAACTGAAGGACGCGCCCCGCGCGTTGATCCGGTTGTCGCGAACCTCGCCGCCGAGCCTGAAACTGTGCTGGCCCCTGATGAGCGACAGGCTGCCCTGAAGGGCGATCGTGTTCGTGGTGTTCTGACTCTCGTTTCTTGGCCCGAAGGCGTTGTACTGCTCCGCTTCGAAGCGGGGCACAATCGACGCAGGCAGGCTGGCGGCGAAACTCTGCGGGAAGCCGAGTGAACTCGGATCGAACGGGGCAGACCGCGTGCGGAATGCCGCTTGGACGAAGCGCGTATATGTCGCCCGCAGGCTGAGGACGGATGACGGAGACAAAGTGGTGACCGACTCTATGGCCACGCCGTTGTTAGCGCGTACCAACGGATCCTGCGCGTCGATGCCGAGGCCGGGATAGTCCGCGCCGGAAAATTGATTGCGCTTGTTACGCACGTAGCGCACGAAGAGGTGCTGATTATCACCGATGTTCGCGTCGCCGCGCAGCACGAAGTTGTAGAACTTTTCGTTCTCCAGATTCGGGCTGTTGATAAAGTTATTGAAACGCGCTCCGGCCGCGCCCGTGTTGGGCGCCGGGTAGGCGTTAGCGATGGCGCGGCCGATCGGGTTCAAGCGGAACGCCGGAATGATGTTTCCGGGAAAGGGATCGCGGATGAACCGATTCGGGTTGTTAGGATCAACCCTAGTAGTGAGCGGGTCGTAAATCGTGATGCCGGACTGAGAGAAGTCGCCCATGCGCTCTCGCAGTGTGGGCACGGAGACGATCCTCGGGGCGGGCAGATCTTCGCGGTAGCGCTCGTAGGCGACAAAGAAGAAAGCCTTGTCCCTGCCGCTGTACACGCTCGGGCCGCCCTCGCCGAAGCGGGGCAGTATGATCGGACCACCAATGTTACCGCCGTACTGGTCTAGCACGCGGCCGCCGAGGTTCTCGCCCGTCACGGGGTCAATGGCGTTGCGCGGACGGCGGGCGGCGTTGTTCTCAAACGTGTTGGCCTCTAACTGGTAGCGGCGCAGGAACTCGTAAGCCGTGCCGTGGAATTCATTGCCGCCAGACTTCGTGGTCACGTTGATGACGCCGCCGCCCGTTCTCCCGAACGATGCGTCGTAGGAGTTCGTCTGCACTTTGAACTCCTGCGTGGCGTCCACCGGGGGGACGTAGGCGATGTTGTTGCTGCTGCGGGTGCGAACCGCATCGGCGTCGGTGACGGCGTTGTTCGGCGCGCCGTCGAGCAGAAACTCGTTGTGCCGCTGGACACCGCCGTTGATGGAGAATTGCGCGTTGTCGCCGTTATCGAATGGACGGGTGAACTGCGGGTTCCCGTTGAATTGCACGCCCGGCGCGAGCGTGGCGAGCATGATCGGGTTGCGGCCGTTGAGCGGCAGTTCCGTGATCCGGCGGTTTTCAATCACCTGCCCGCGCGTGGCCGTGTCGCTCTCTAAGAGCGGCGTGTCGCCCTCGTTCACGGTGACGATCTGCTCCAACTGGCCGACTTCCAAGGACACGTCGATGGTGGCCTTGTCGGCAGTGTGGAGTTCTACATTTTCGCTCACCTGCGTCTTGAAGCCTTGCGCCTCAACGGTCACTGTGTACCTGCCCGGCAAGAGCGAAGGCACTGTGTAGCTGCCTTCGTCCGAACTGGTGACGACTGACTCGTCGTTGGTCTGCAGATTCTTGACGGTGATTTTAGCCCCGACCACGGCAGAGCCCTGCTGGTCGGTGATATTTCCGGTCAGCGTGGCGCGGAACTCTTGGGCGAGAGTAACGGGCGACAGTAATGACACAATAGCTAACAAGGCGAGAATCCGCCTCAGGGGGGTGTATTTCATTGGGCCTCCTAGCAAAAACCGATCACATTTGAAGGAACTTTACGGGATGGCCTTTTCCGGATTTCGGAGTGACGCTTTGCGAGCGGCTATGCGTCACCAGCGGCACGGAGTTCAGGTCAAAGTTGGGCGATAGTAACGGCGAAACGACTCAATAGCAAGCGTTTTTTCCTTTGTTAAGCGATTGCCTCGCCAGAGAGCGCGGTCGGGCTAGTTGACCTCGCTCTCGGCCAGAATCTTACGGTAAACCTCGCGCGCCTTCTCGTAGGCCTGTTCTGCCTCCCCGCGCTCTTTTACGGAAATCTGTCGGGCTTTCCGCGCCCAACACTGATCCACGGCTTTGAGACACCACTCGGCGCTGCGCCGTGAGGCGCGGATGGGTCGGTCGCCAACGAGAACGAACACCGGGTTCGTGTGGGAAGAAGGAAGGATGCGGAGCGCCACCCAACTGCTGCGCTCGATTTGGACATCGAAGGCGACTTCTCGCATCACGCCGTCGGCGGGGAGAATCTTCCGGGCGACGGGCTGGCCGTTGACGATCACCTCGACGGGTACTTCGCGCGTTCCCGCCAAGCGCGCACGCTCGATGTCCCAGTAAGGCTGCTGATCGTGCGGCCGAGCGCGCAGGGCGTCGTTGGGTTTCACGTCGAGCAGCGCCGCCACCTTGGCCGTGACGCGCACTTTCCCGGCCTGTTCGAGCCGCGCCTCGCTGCCGCGCGTGCCCACGGGCAGGTCATCGACGCGAAAATCTAAAAGGTGACTCCGTCCGTCGGAGACGTAGGAACGGCCATCGCGCAACCCCTCTACCCACGAGCGGTAATTCAGCGCGCCGTCCAGATGGACGTAAGAGCGCCCCATGCCGAGGCGGTCGCCGTAGATGCACGGGAAGTCGGTCTCGCCCGCGATGCGCGTGCGGAAACCGCTGTTGAGCGTGTGATACCAGATGTTGAGTTCCCAGACCGCCGGAGTATCAACCGCCGAGATGAAGTCAACGGCGTCGTGCGTCACGTCCACGATGTATTCGTTCGCCCCGATCCCGTCAAACGGCGGCATCTCGTAATTCGGCAGCTTGTCGGTTTTGACTTCGAGCCCCCAGCCTGAATGGGCGAAGCCGACGACCGCGCCCTGCGCCTTCGCCCATTTGAGAATCGGCAGACCCCACGTCGGCCAGTCCTCGATCTTCTTCGTGCCGGGGTAGTCTTGATCCTTCAAGCCGAGCAGGTTGATGTGTCCGACGTGGCTCGACGGGAAGCCGGAGACCTCCACGTCGTAGCGCAAGAGGTGCGAGGGCGTCGAAAGCTGGTTCAGTTTCGCCTCGAAGAACTGCTTCTGGAAGTAGTAGCAAGGCCCCCACGTGAGGACGTTGCCGACGTTGAGACCTTCACCCTTGATGTGTCGAATGATGTCTTCGGGAAAGACCCCCTGCGTCGGTGCTTCATAGTGAGAGCAGCCGGCGGCGTGGATGTGATGATCGCCCGAATACCACCCGCTCGCCGCGGGGTCGATCCAACGTTTCAACTTAACCGGCAACTCCTGCGGCCTCGCCCCCGCGGTCACGCTCAACGTCTCGCGCCGCACGAGGTATTCGGGGCCGCGCGTGACATCAACCGTGTACTCGCCCGGCGGGAGCCTGAGCCGTTCGCCATCGGCGCGATAAATTTGCGGGTGAAAGGAGAAGTCGGGGGCGAGGCGCTTATACTTCGCCGGGTAGATGCGTTCCTGCCGGTCGCGAATGATGAAGGAGGCGGTCGTCGGACTGCCGTCCTCGTCGAGCACGCGGAGTGTCACATCCTTCGACGGCAGGCAATTGAAGAGGACCGACACGTCGTTGCGAAAGCCGATGTCCTGCGACCCCTGCCCGACGTTGAAACTCACCTGCGCCTCGCGCCGCCCGCGGTCGCGGCTGTAGAGTTGGATGATTCGATACTCGTGCGACAGACCCGACAAGCGCGGTTCGAGCGGTTGTTTGTCGAACATCGAAAGGTCGAGCCAGCGGTTGGCTATCTCGCTCGGCTTGATCGTCTGTGTGGGGTGCGGGTCGTGGCTGAATCCGCCGGGGATGTCTGGGTTCTGACCGCGCGCGTAGACGGGCAATGCGTTCGGGCTCGCGGCTTTGAGTTGCGCCGTCACGCCCGCCTCGTTCCGCACCCTGACGAGGAAGGACCGCCAACCCTTTTCGACGAGCGTTGCTTCCGCCCGCCCGCGCGTGACTTTCACACGGCTCTCCGGGCTGATCTCGATGAAGAAGAGACTGCGCGCGTCGAGCACCTCGCTAATGCCGGCGAGGGCGCGCGCGGCGTCCTCTTGCTCCGAGGCGCGTTCGAGCGCCCGGCGTTCGGCGGGGCTCAACGGCTCGCCGAGGTACTCCAACGCCTCGACCAGACGCCTGACCTGCGCGGCGAGCGGCTGGACTTCCACACGATGATCATGCTGCTGATCCCTCGTCGCAGCCGACGGTGTGGCGACTAAATTGGAGTTGATGAGATTGGCACAAAGAAAAACCATTAACCACGAAATCACACGAAACGACATGAACGAAGACACACGAAGCGTTGGTAATCGGTCGTCTCGTTTCGTGTGATTTCGTGTGATTTCGTGGATCATCCTTTTACCCGTTGCTGTCCCGCTCTCATGAGGATTGATTTAAGAAGCAGAGCGCGAGGGCCACAAAATTTGTCTGCGTTGTCCGGCGCGCTTAACGCTCAAGGAGGTTCACCTCTTTGACCGTGGCCGGCCCTCCGCGCGCGACCTCAATGAGCAGCGTCTTGATCTCCCACGGTTTGAGGCGACCTCTGTGGTTCACGCCGAGCGCAGAGCTTTCCACGTTGAATTCGGTCGCTTTGCCCGCGCGCTCCTGCACGCGAACGATTGTAGCGTCGTCCGCCTCCGCGCGTTTCAGCGAGAGCAGCGCGACGCTGCCCGGCGAGAAGCGGAAGAAGGAACGCTCCCACGGTTCAGTCCCCTCGTGCGCCGAGTCCAGCACGTACTCGGCGGGCGTCTGCATCTCGTCAGCCAGACGGTCGAGTTCCAACGCACTGAAAACTCCCCGTCCGCGCACGAGCCAGAAGCGGCGTTCTTGCCGGCCCTGATCCTGCCACGCGCCGTTATCATGATGCGGCACCTGATGCGGATCGTGGCGGGCGAACGGAGCCGACCTGATGAGGATTGTGCGTAGCAGTCCTTGCCGGCAATCGTAGCTATAGGTTGAGTTGTTAATGAGCCCGACCGTGTGCTCCTCACCCGCGATCTGACCTTGCACGGCTACCCAGTCCTGATAGGGTTCCTCGTCGCCGGTGGGCGTGCGCTCGATGGCCCCGCCCGGCACTTTGGCGAACGTGCGCGGCGCGGCGAGCGCCGTCGGCACTTCGAGTTTCAAAATCTGCTCGCGCTCGCGCCAGTCGATGACGAAGCGGAGTTCGATGGCATCAATCGCTTTGAACTGCGCGATGTCGAGCACGATCTCGGAGTTATTCCATTTCGCACGCTGTCGCGTGATGCGCGTGACGGGGCCGTCCTCAATCTGCCGCGAAGAGACGAAGGTAGGTCGCCCCGCCTCCGCGCGGTATTTGGTGACGCCGTGCCCCCACGTGTCGCTCGGATCGCCGATGACGACGAGGCCGAGGGGCGCGGAGAGCAACTCTTTGCCATCCGTCGATTTGAGCGAGGAGATGCCGAAGCCTTCTTCGTTGACGTTGAAGAAGTTGTTGAAAGGCGCGGTTTCGGGCGGCGTGCCATGCACGACTTCAAACACCTTGTAGCCGCACGCGGGCAAGTCAACCCACGCCGAAATGCGCGGGTAAACGTGGGTCAGGCTGTCGGACGGGCGAAACTGAAGCGGGACTTTCTGCCCGTCTTTCGTTTCGAGATGAGTAATGGGAATGACGCCCGCCGGAACCGGAACCCACGGATTCGATCCCGGGTTCCGCTCCGTGTGATATTCGACGAGACATTTGCGCGGCCACGGCAAAGGGTTGAAGGCGAAGACCGCGCCCTCTCTGACCGCGCGCGTGTCCACGCGTCGCGCCAACGATTCGAGCGCGCTGACCGTGTTGGTCATCGCCGTGTCGCACGCCGCGCCCAACTGATCGCGCGCGTCGCGATAAGCGATGTAGAGCGCGGTTCCGGCCATCAAATCGTGAAACTGGTTGAAAAGGACTTTGCCCCACGCGGCGGCATACTCCTGCGAAGGATAGCGTTGGCCGCCGCTGCCGAGACTCGCCGCGAGCGAGATCGTTTCAGCCTGTCCCAACCAACGTTCGGCGCGGCGGTTCGTCTGTTTGATCTCGCCGTGTGCCGAGTAGACGCCGCGCGAGTGGTATTGGAGTTCGGTCGAGACGACGGGCAAGTTGGCCGCGGCGGGCGACGCTTCGACCGCCTTGAAGAATTCGCCGACGGTGCTCCAGCGCAGTTCCGGCAGCGATGGGTCTTGCCGCATCTCCGTCACCTGACGAATCTGTTCTTTCGTCACCGAGCCGCCGTGATTGCCGACGCCGAGAAAGTAGGCCGCGTGGTCGAAGCCGGGGGCGAAGTTGTTCTCCGCCGCGTCGGGGATGCGGTTGGCGGCCATGCTGTAGCCGCGCCGGATTCTTAAAGCCAACACGCGCGAGCCATCCGGCGATTCCCACCAGAACAGGAGCGGCAGTTTCATCTCGTGCTCTTGCGGGCGCATGAAGACGTAGTAACGGTAGCCCGCGCGCCGGAGCAGCGCGGGCAGCCCCGCTGGGTGGCCGAACGAATCGGGGTTGAAGCCGATGTTCACGTCCACGCCGAACGCGCGTTGGAAGTAGTTTTTGCCGTAGAGGCAATGGCGCACGAGGCTCTCGGTCGAGGGGATATTGCAGTCGGGTTCGACAGGCCAGCCGCCGACGAGTTCCCAGCGCCCCTCCCTCACGCGCTCCTTGATCTCCGAGAACATCCGCGGGTCGGCGCGCTCGACCCAGTCGTAGTGTGCGGATGAGGAATGGCTGTAGCGAAAATTCGGCGTCTCGCGCATCCGGTCGAGCGCGCTGCGCATCGTGGTGAGCACGATGTTCGAGCCGTCGCGCCACGGCCACAGCCATGCGGCGTCGATGTGCGAGTGGCCGATGATGTGCAGCGCCTTCCGCTTTACGCCGCTTGAGGCGGATTGGCCCGCCGCCCTCGTCGTCGCTTGTCCCGACGCCGGAAGACGCAGGAGGGCGACGACACCGCCCAGACCCATCGCGCTCGTGAGCAGAAACCGCCTGCGCGAAAACCCTTCTTGCTGACAACCCGGCTCGTCGTCCGCCATCCCCTCTCCCCTCTCGATCATGATTCGATCTGTCCTAAAGCCTCGTCGATGTAAATACACCAGACGTGCAGTAGCATCAGATGAACTTCCTGCACGTGCGCCGTCTGGTCGCTCGGCACGGCCAGCACGTGATCGGCACTGCCGCCCACCAACCCCGCGCGCCCGACAACCGCGACCGTCACCGCGCCGCGCCTGTGTGCTTCTTCAAGTCCGCGCCTCACGTTCTCCGAGCGCCCGCTCGTGGTGAAGCCGAAGGCCACGTCGCCGGCTCCGGCCAGCGCCCGCACCTGCCGCTCGAAGAGGGCGTCGTAACCGAAGTCGTTGGCGATACAAGTCACCGTGCCCGCATCGCTCGCCAGCGCGATGGCCGGAAACGGCTGGCGGGTGGCGGCGAAGCGCCCCAAGAGTTCACCGACGAGGTGGCTCGCCTGCGCGGCGCTGCCGCCGTTACCGAAAGCGATCACCTTGCGCCCTTCGCCGAGCGCGCGGATGAGGACGCGGGCGACTTCTTCCGCCGGCTCCGCCAGTTGCGCGACGCTCTCGTCTATCACGCTTTGGTGCGAAGCGAAGTGCTCCGCGATGCGACCTGCTCTCATCTCTGCCTACACTTTCACGCCGTTTCATCTCCGGCCCCTGATTTTTGTATGAACGGGTGTTAAGCCCGGTGGGAATGTGCTTGACTCGGCACAATATACCAGACCGTTGCCGCGCACAGGCAACGAAAGTTGCGGCGTCAGGTGGAGCGCGCGACACAACTAGCGCGCCGCCCGCGTGCTCCACTTCTTCCACAGCCCGGCGTCTGCCAGTAGCTTGATGTAGACGCCGCCGACGACCGAGCGCGCCTGAAACCCGCGCTGCTTGCCGTCGAGCGTCCCGTACCAGTCCGTGAGCGGCACGCGATCTGGGGTCTCGTGAACGAACCTGTAGAGAGGGGTGATGAACGACTTGAACTCTTCCTGCGACTCGGCGAGCGTCGCCGTCCAGACGATCCAATCCAACTTCGTGTAGCTTTCGCGGCTGTCGAGCGGCAGGCCGTAGCGATTCTGCTTCGTCTTGTAAAAGTCGAGTTCGCGGCGGGCAATCTGCGGCGGAAAGAGATTCAGGCCGAGCAGTTCGTCCCACACCAGATTATATTTCTGGCTCCACGTGCCGGGCTTGTCGAAAGCCAAACGGTAATGATCGCCGTCGTCAGCCATCATGATCCACCGCCCGGCCATCTCTTCCGCCAACCGGCGGTAAGTTTTGCCTTCCGCCTTCCTCCCCGTCAGGTCTGAGAGCATGGCATAACTGCCCAGAGCCAGAATCGCCTTCAAGGAGAGGTTGGTGTTGTGCGCGAGATGGCCCGCGAAATCGTCTGTGCTCAACTGGTTCTCCGGGTCCAAGCCCTTATCGCGCAGGTATTCGGCCCAACGTGTGAGCAGCGGCCAGTAACGCTCGGCGAAGCGTGCGTGGCCGTCTGCGCGTGCGAGCGCCGCCGTCATCAACAGCATGTTGCCGCTCTCTTCGACCGGCATCTGGTCCACTTCGGAAGTTTCCCCGCCGCCGTAGGTTTGTCCGTTGGCGAGCGGGTAAGTGCCGAGGTCGTGCGGCGCGAAGGGGAAACGCCAGCGGGGAGAAGCGGCGTAATCGAGGACGGGCTTGAGTTGCGCTTCGAGCAGACGCGGGTTGAAGAGCAGGAAGAACGGAGCCGACGGGTAGGTCACGTCAACGGTCGCAATCGAGCCGTTGCTGAAGTTCTCTTTGGAGAAGAAGAGCATTGTCCCGTCCCAGTCGGCCGCGAGCTTATGCGCCGCGATGGTCTGACGGAAAGCGAGCGCGGCGACGCGCGCATACTCCTCGCCACCGGCGCGCCTGAGATCGGCCATCAGTTCGGCGTCGAATGCTTCGCTGCGCCGCTTCAGCGCTTCGTAATCGCGCGCCGCCGTCTTCAACATCGCGTCGGCCCCACTGCCTTCGCGCCGCCAGTAAGGCCGCAAGCGTCGCCGGAAATACTCGACGGAGTATTGATCGTCGTAGGCCAGCATCACATGACGCGAGACGGGCGCGGAGGCGACCTCGCCGAGATCAAACGTCGTCGCCAGCACCGGCATCTCTTCGCGCGCCATGCGCGGCAGACGCATGTCGTCCGAGTCGGGCAACGCGCCCGTCGCGGCAAAACTGTTTCGCGCTGTTTGGTTCCACGCGATCACGTCCGAGCTTCCGGCGACGGGCGAAGGGACAGCCAGATGCAGGTAGCCCCAGTCGATCCGCAGGTCATCGCCCGCGCGCTCCAACACCGGTTGCTGCTGCGAGCCGAAGGTGAGGACGCGCAAAGGCCCGACCTTCGGGCGCGACCAGACGACCTTTTCATACGTCGTGTTGACGACGAACTCCGCCGTGCAGTCGAAGTAGAGCGAGACACGATGCTTGCGCCCGTCAACCGCCCATGCGTCCCAAGTCAGGTAAGTGACGGGACGCGCGAGCACTTCCAAGTCGTCGGGCAAGAGGGGGCTCATCGACGTGAGCCGGAGCCGCACGCCTTCGGTCTCGAACTCGTAGATGGTGCGCGTCGGGAACACGTCGAGGCGCACCTGTCGCATCGGCGCGGGTAGCGGACTATAGGACTGTCCCATGAAGCGGTATGGCTTCCCGTCAATTCGTATCATGCCGACCATCCCGTGAGGCGCACCCGTCCAGTGTTTGGTGCGATCGCCGGCCAGCGAGTCGCTCATCGACCAGACGCTGAAGTAAGGATCGTGCGTGACGAGTGGGACGGCGGGCGGGCGCAAAGGCGGCGGCGCGAGAGCTTGCCCCCATGCTTGAGTGACGAAGGCCACGACGAGGCAACAGGCGACGAGGGCGCGCCCGCGCGTTTGAGCAAACATGGGTTGAGACTTTCCGTGTTGAAGAACACGCCGGAAGAGCGTAGGGAGCATGGCGAGGATGTAGGGCGCGCAGAAGAGCGTGGCACGTCTTGCTGTCCTGCACGGGGCGGGGGTATTGGACGCGTTCATCGAGTGGCCTGTCCGCCTTGCGTCTTACCGGCTTGGTCGGCGAACACAGCCAACAGCAGGACGACGCCGAGCGCGATCCGCTGCATGTAAGGGTCAACCCCGGCCAGATTCAGACCGTTGTTGAGAACGCCGATGAAGACCGCGCCCCACAGCGTCCCGATGACGCTGCCACGCCCGCCCGTCAAAGACGTGCCGCCAACCACCGTGGCCGCGATCACGTCCAACTCGTACTGCAACCCGGCGTTCGGCACGCCCGCGCCGAGCCTTGAGGCGAGCACCAGACCAGCCAGACCCACCAGCAACCCGTTCAGCACGTAAGGGAGAAAGGTGAATAATTTTGTGTTGACGCCCGCGTGGAAAGCGGCTCTCGGGTTGCCGCCGAGCGCGTAGAGGTAGCGCCCGAAGACGGTGCGCGTCAGCAGCACCCACCCGGCGGCGAAGACCACGAACATGATGATCACCGGCACGGGCAGACCCAGCACGCGCTCGCGGCCGACGAAGCCGAAACTCGCCGGGAGGTTGCCGATCGAGCGACCGCCCGTGATGGTGAAGACCAGCCCGCGGCAGATCGTCAGCATGGCGAGCGTCGCCACAAACGGCGGGACGCGAAACTGTGCGACGACGAAACCGTTAAAAATTCCGACAGCCACGCCCACGGCGAGCGCGGCCACCGAGCCGAGAATGACGGAACCCGTGCCCCCGCCCGACGCCGCGATCATCGCCGCCACCACGCCTGCGAGCGCGACGACCGACCCGACCGAGAGATCGATCCCGCCGGTCAGAATCACCATCGTCATCCCCACGGCGAGAATGCCCGTGATGGCGATGCTGAGGGCGATATTGATCAAATTCGGCACGGAGAAGAACTCCGGCGCGATAGCTGCGAACACCACCGACTCGATCACGATGGCGACGACGATCACATATTCCGTGACGCGCCGCCACTCAGAGACGCGCGCGCGCAGCCCGACGCCCTTCTCCGTTGTCACTTGGCTCATTTAATGTCCGATGTCCGTTTGGTTGGAAGATGCCCTATGAGACATGTGAAATTGCGACATGCGAAATGTCGTTCCCGGCACGCCCGGTTCTCTACTGCCCGCCCGACGTTTTCAATGATTTCGCATCGACGATCTTGACGGGCACGGAGATGCTCGCGGGCACCTGCCCGCCGCCGAAGTGCGTGTGAATAACTTCGATGGTCTTCGCGCCGAGGTCGCGCGGCTGTTGCGCCACGTCGGCCTTGAGTTGACTGCCGCGCTGGATCGCCCGGACGGCCTCGGGCGTCGCGTCGTAGCCGACGATGACGAGATCGTTGCGTCCGCGCGCTTCGGCGGCGGAGAGCGCGCCGAGGGCGCTGTCGTCGTTGATGCCGAAGATGGCTTTGATGCCGGAGTTCCCTTGCAACATATCCTCCGCCGCCTTGAGCGAGCGGTCGCGCACGCCCCCGCCGTTCAGCACGGCGACTACTTTAATGTTCGGGTGTTTCGCCGCCAGTTCTTCCTTGAATCCGTTCTCGCGATCCAGCCCCGTCTGCACTTCCTGCTGCCCGATGATGCCGACGCTTCCCTCGCCGCCGATGGCGCGCGCGATGAAGTCGGCGGCGAGTCGCCCGCCCGCGAGGTTGTCCGAGGCGACGTGCGAGACGACGCGCCCGCCCTGTGCCGCGATGTCTGCGGTGAAGACCGGGATGCCGGCTTGGTTGGCTTGTTCGATAGCCGGGCCGATGCCCTTCGAATCGGCGGGGCAGACGATGATGGCGTCCATGCGCTGCACGACGAAGTTTTCGATCTGAGACTGCTGTTTCGCGAGGTCGAAATCGCCGGAGGTGACGGTCAGTTGATAACCTTGCTTGTCGGCGGCATCCTTCAAGCCCGCCTCCAAGTCGCGGTAAAACTCGTGCTCTCGCGTCAGCAGCGTGACCCCGATGCGCTTACCTGAAGAGGAGGAGGAGCTACCGTCCTGACCGGCGCGCTGGCACCCGGCCATCAGCGCGCCGGCGGTGAGCAGCAGTGATAAGCAGAAGAAACGGACAAGCGATCTCATGTTGCGTAGGTGGACCTTTCTTTGAAGGGTGAAAAGAGCGCATAGAAAATCATAAGGTCGTGGAGATGTCAAAATGAATCTTTGACGCTCCACGTTCACGACTTTCCCGTTCTGCCTTTGAACTCTCAGCTTTACCTATCCGCGCCGGACTTGCGACGCGCGAGGGAGCGAGTATAATCCCGCGCCGCCGGTCGCGCGTGGATGACGCCGCCGGGAGTTGAATTTAACTCGCCGCGGTTCGCCGCGCTGGCGGCAATCGCTAGACATGGTCATGCCGATGAAAAAAAGAAACATAGCCCTCATTCACACGTCGCCCGCCGCCATCGCTCCGCTGATGCGCTTCTATACTGAGGCCGCGCCCGAGTTGGAGATCACCAATCTACTGGACGACGGACTGCTGCGCCTGCTCGCGGCTAAGGAGCACGCGACCGTCGAGGAGCGTCTGGCGGAGATGCTCACGGTCGCCGCCCGAACCTACGAGGCGGAACTGGGGATGGTCACGTGCTCATCGGTCACGAAGGAGATAGTTGACAGACTGGCCCCACGCTTTGCTCTGCCAGTTCTCAAGATCGACTACCCGATGGCACGCGAGGCCGTCGGCGCGGGACGCAGGAGAATCGGCGTCGCGGCCACCTTCGCGCCGACCATCGTGCCCACCTCTCGACTCATCTCGGAGGCAGCCGAGGCAGCGGGCGCGGCGGTTGAGATCATTCAGGAAGTCGTGCCCGACGCTTACGACGCGCTCCTATCTGGTGACGAGCGGGCGCACGACGAACTCCTCTGCGCCGGCATCGAGCGGCTCGCCGCCAAGCGCGTGGACGTGATCGTGCTGGCTCAAATTTCCATGGCGCGTGTCCTGCCGCGGCTCGAAGGGAAGATCGCAGTGCCGGTGCTGTCGAGCTTGCACACCAGCCTGAGCGCCATCCGCGGCGCGCTTCAATAGATGACGAGCAACCCGAAGACGAATTCAGACCACACCCCGGCCAACGAGCCGGAACGGTTGGTTTTCGCGGCGGTGGCCGACGACGACACGGGCGCGAGCGATCTGGCCGGGATGCTGGCCGAGCAGGACGTGTGCACGCTCTTAGTTTTAGACCTGCCTCCGCCCGCGCGGTTCGCGGAATGGACGCGCGGCTATCAGGCCGTGGTAATGGCCGAAGGGACGCGCAACCTCACGCCCGCCGCCGCCTACGCACGCACGCGCGCGGCCATCCGGTTGTTACAGACGCGCCGCCCGCACCTCTTTCAGCTCAAGTATTGCAGTACCTTCGATTCAACTCCCGAAGGGAACATCGGCCCTTCAATCGAGGCCGCTCTCGACGAACTCGGCGAGGACTTCACCGTCGCCGTACCCGCCCTGCCCGTCAACGGGCGAACCACTTATCAGGGTTATCACTTCGTCCATCGGCAACTGCTAAGCGACTCCTCCATGCGCGAGCACCCGCTCACCCCAATGACGAACCCGAATCTGGTCGAACTCCTCGGCCGGCAGATGAAGCGCCGTGTGGGACTCGCCCCCTATGGAATGGCACAGGCGGGCGCGGACGTTCTGAAAAAGCATCTGGAGGAACTGCGCGCGGGCGGCGTCGGCGTCGCGTTGGTTGACTGTCTCGACGACGAGCATCTGGAAAACATCTGCCGCGCGGTGGCCGACCTTCGCCTCGTCACCGGCAGTTCCGCCTTCGGGATGAAGCTGCCCGCCATCTGGCGCGAGCGCGGCTTACTCACCGAAAAGAGTTCGCTTCCCACGCCCTCGCTGAGCACGGCGGTTGGCGGGGGCTGCCTGCTCGTCGCTGGCAGTTGCTCGGCGGCCACCCTGAGACAAAACGAGTGGGCGGCGAAGCAAGGCATCATGGTCCGGTACATTCCCCCTCCGAGTCTTTTGCATAGCGAACCCGATCGAGCGCAGATCGTCGCCGAAGCTCGCGGCGAGTTGGCGGCGGGAAGGCATTACCTATTGACCACCTCCGGCGCGGCAAACGACGTGCGACAAGCGCAGGAGTGGGGAGCGGCGCGCGGTCTCTCCGTCCCGGCGCTCGGCGAGGCGCTGGCCTACGCGCTGGCGGAACTCGTGCTGGAGGTAGTCAACGGTCAGACAGTGGGCGGCCTGATCGTGGCGGGAGGTGAGACTTCAGGGGCGGTGTGCCGGCGGCTCGAACTCGGCGCGATGCAGGTCGGACGCAACATCGAGCCGGGCGTGCCTCTCTGTCATTCGCTCGGACGGTTCCGCCTGCCCTTAGTTCTCAAGTCGGGTAATTTCGGAAGTCCCGATTTTTACGGGAAGGCCGTCGAAGCCGTGGCGCGTGGCGACGAGTATTTGCATTTCTAACGCCGGCGCATCCGGTTCGGCGTTATCGCGCTGCTTGCGCCGAACTGGATGCGCTGGCACACTAACGAGCCGAAAATTTATAGACGGTCGTCGAGTTATACCTGCCCCCTTTTCGCAGCACGGTCGAGGGGAAGTTTGGTTTGTTAGGCGAGTCGGGAAAGTGCTGCGTCTCCAAGCAGAAGCCGTAGCGCGGCCCGTAAGCCTTGCCGCCCTTGCCCACCATCGTGCTCTCCAGATAGTTGCCGGTGTAGAGTTGCATCCCCGGCTCCGTGGTCCAGACTTCCATTACCCGCCCCGTCATGGGATCGCTCGCCGTCGCCGCACGCCTGAGCGTCCCCGCCCGCCCGTCGATCACGAAAGTGTGATCGTAGCCGCGACCGAACTTCAACTGCTCGTCGTCCACCTCGATGCGCGCCCCGATGGCCGTCGCGCGCCTGAAGTCGAAGGGCGTCCCCGCGACGCTTCGCAGTTCGCCGGTGGGAATCGATTTGTCGTCCGCCGGGATGAAACAGTCGGCGTTAATCGAGAGCCTGTGTTTGAGGATGTTGCCGTTGCCCTGACCGGCGAGATTGAAGTAGGCGTGATTCGTGAGATTGACGATTGTGTCTTGGTCGGTCGTCGCCGAGTAGTCGATCTTCAGTTCGTCTCTATCGGTGAGCAGATACACGACTTTGACGGAGAGGTTGCCGGGATACCCTTCCTCGCCGTCATTGCTGAGGTACGTCAGTTCGAGTGCCGCGCCGCCCCTCGTCTGCAACGGCCTCGCCTTCCAGACTACTTTATCGAAACCCTTAAGGCCGCCGTGCAGATGGTTCTCGCCGTTGTTGACTGCCAGTTTGTACTCCTTGCCGTTCAGCGCGAAACGTCCTTTGGCGATGCGATTGGCGTAACGGCCGATGACCGGCCCCACGTAAAATGAAGACTCCTTCAGGTAGCCTTCGAGGGTGTCAAAGCCGAGCAACACGTCGTCGAAGTGGCCGGCCCTGTCCGGCAC
>JBOGOY010000001.1:24211-28428 GCA_050748185.1 Pyrinomonadaceae bacterium | reverse complement strand
GGTTAATAACCCTCCGCTGGTTTCATAACTTCTTCACAGAAAACTCAGACGAGGCTAACGACTCTGCGGGGCATGGACGGTATTCTGCGCCGCGAGACGGATGGCCGTGTGCGCGGCTTTCGGGTGTTACTTACTTCGACGCCATTTTAACGAAAGACTTCTCCGGCGGGAAAAGATTTTCAACGCCAGACGGAAAGCGGAGGGATTTAACTGATGAACCACTTGACGGACGCTTCGGCGGCCGGCCCCGGCGAAGGGCACGCCCTTGTCATCGGCGGCAGCCTCGCGGGGCTGCTGGCCGCGCGCGTGCTCGCGGACCATTTCGACCGGGTGACGATTGTCGAGCGGGATGATTACCCGCCCGGCCCCGCGCCGCGCCGGGGCGTCCCGCAGGCGCGGCACGTCCACGCCCTGATGCGGCGCGGGCAACTGCTGCTGGATGAATTATTCCCCGGACTGCCCGGCCAGCTCGTCGCGGCCGGCGCGCTGGTGCTCGACTCGGCGCGCGAGATGGCGATGCTCACGCCCGCCGGGTGGGCCGTGCGCTTCCCCTCCGACCTGTCGATGCTCGCCTGCACGCGCGACCTCATCGACTGGTACGTGCGTCGCCGCCTGAAACTCTTTCCGCAGATCAGTTTCCGCGAAGGCGGCACGGTCACGCGCCTGTTGCCACAGACTTCCGGGCGGCGCGTGGCCGGCGCAGTCGTCAGATTCGGGGACCAGTCCGGCGAAGGCGAAGAGCAAACCATTCTCGCCGATCTGGTGGTTGACGCGAGTGGGCGCGGAAGTCGCGCCCCACAGTGGTTGAAGGAACTCGGCTGCGCGCCGCCGGTAGAGACGACGGTCAACGCCTTCCTCGGCTATGCGAGCCGCCTTTACCGGCCGGCCGCCGACTTCGACCCCGGCTGGAAATCTCTCTACATCCAGCCGGCCCCGCCCGGGCGCAAGCGCGGCTGCCTCATCTTCCCCGTCGAAGGCGGCCGCTGGCTGGCGACGATGTGGGGCGGCGGCCGAGACTACCCGCCGACGGACGACGCGGGCTTCCTCGAGTTTGCGCGCAGCCTGCCCGGCTCGCACGCTTACGACGCGCTCAGGGCGGCCGAACCGCTCTCCGCGGTCTCCGTCACCCACTCGACCGAGAACCGCCTGCGCCACTATGAGCGGCTCGCGCGCCAACCCGACAACTTCCTCGTGACCGGTGACGCGGTTTGCGCCTTCAACCCGGTTTACGGGCAGGGCATGACGGTCGCCGCCCTCGGCGCGCAAACGCTCGCCGGGCTGCTGCGAGAGGCCGGCGGACGGCAGACGAGCGGCTTCGCGCGACGCTTTCAGCGACGACTGGCCGACATCAACCGCGGCCCGTGGGGACTGGCGACGAGCAGTGACTACCGCTATCGGGAGGTCGCCGCCGCGCCGCCCGGCCTATCTACCCGACTCATGCACCGCTACCTCGACGAGATCATCCAACTCTCTACCGAGCGCCCCGAAGTGCGCCGTGTGTTGATGGAAGTCTTCCACATGCTCCGGCCGCCGACGGCGCTCTTCGGCCCCGGCGTCGTCCGTCACGTCGTCGCGCGGTTGGGCGTCAAACGCACGTCCCCGCCGGGCGTCGCCATGCCAACCACGGCTTAATTGTCTCCGTAGGCGCCGACACGCAAGCGCCCGCGCGGAACAGGAGTCTCACAGCGCTTTCAGAAAAACCTCAGGACGCTTTAACGACTTCCGGCCGGCGCTCGCGCTACATTTGCCGGCGGACGGACTGGCGGGGGCCAGCGGCATGAAGGGGACCAACGAAGCGGAGGCGTAGTTTCAGGCCGCCGTGGAAATTATGCGTTGAAGGGACGTGTCAGGGATGAGACGAAGGATTGAGATCACGATCGAGACCAGTCGCCTCGTGCTGGTTTCAAGCCACACGCCGGCGGGCGGCGGCAACCTGCGCTGGTGTCGGACGTGCGGCGCGGCGACCGAACAGGTCGCGCTCGACCACGCGGCCCTCCTGTTGCGCGTGAGCCCGCGGACCATCCGGCGCTGGGCCGAGGCCGCCCGGCTACACTTCGTCGAGAGTTCCGAAGGCGCGCAACACGTCTGCCTGCACGCACTCGACACCGGGCCACACGCCGAAGGCGACCGCGCCACGCCGTCATTACCATCCGCTCTCCCCCCGAGCCCGCCCGACCGAGACGCGCCCTAACGGCCCTAGCGTCCGGCGCGCGGGGTCTCGACGCCAGAGGGCACGGAGGGTCATTGCCCCCTCCCCCACGGCCTTCCGTGTCCTTCATGGTGAACGCTTCAGCCCGACCGCTATGGGCGCGACGATAAAGCCACCGCGCCCATCCGCATCCGTTAGGTTCAGACACTACTGCGTCCGACACGAGAAAAGGGGGCTGCCGACCCCTCTTCCGTTACGTTGGTAATCTCATCTGTTAACTCGACGGCGCGGCCTCTACCGCCGGAACTTACGACCGGGGGGGGCGGGTGCTGTTCGGAGGCGACCGCCTGTTATGATTGGCTGACGACTGCTGGCCGCTGACGTTGAGGAAGATTAAATGCTGACGCCTGACTCTCCGGGGGAGATGGAACTCATGTCTCCCACGCAGCTTAACGCGCTACTGTTCGGCGCGATCAAGATCTCGCGCGACGGGACGATCCTGAGCTACAACGTGTACGAGTCGAAGCTGAGCGGGCGACTCGCGAGCGAAGTCATCGGGCGCAACTTTTTCACAGAGGTTGCGCCCTGTACCGCGGTTCAGGAGTTCTACGGGACGTTCCGCGAAATGATAGGGCGGCGGGCGGTGCACGAGGAGTTCGATTTTGTCTTCGCGTTGAGCCCGCCGGTGAAGGTGCACATCACGCTGCTCTATGAATTGAATGCCGGCGTCGGCTGGATCCTCGTCAAAGAGGTGGCGGCCGGGTGGTGAGGTTACCAATCGCCGGCGCGCCGATGCCCCCGACCACGGGACAGACCGACTAGCGATTGCCCGAGCCGGCCGCCACGTTTAATTTAGCCCATATGGAACCAGACACACGCGCAGGTGAGTTCAGGATCGAGCCGGCGACCGAGAGGGATGTGCCGCTCGTCCTCTCTTTCATTAAAGAACTGGCCGAGTACGAGCGGCTGCCGCACGAGGTCACGGCGACGGAGGAAGTGATCCGCGAGGCGCTCTTCGGCTCGCGGCCGGCGGCCGAGGCGATCATCGGCTACGAGGGCGAAGCCCCGGTCGGCTTCGCGGTTTTCTTCCACAACTTTTCAACTTTCGTCGGGCGGCGCGGCCTCTACCTCGAAGACCTCTACGTCAAACCCGAGGCGCGGGGCCACGGCTTTGGCCGGCGGATGCTCGCACACCTCGCGCGGCTGGCGAAGGAACGCGGGTGCGGCCGCTTCGAGTGGGCCGTGCTCGATTGGAACGAGCCGGCGATCCGTTTCTACCAAGGCTTGGACGCCGCCCCGATGGACCAATGGACCGTTTTCCGCTTGTCGGGCGAAGCGCTCGACCGGCTGGCCGAAGGTAGTTAACGCGCCGACGCCGTGACTCATCAACGCCAAAGAAGTTGGAACGCGACCAAGTTTCCCGTGATAGGTGAGGTTAAAATGCACGACGATGGAATGACGGGCCTCATCTCGGAGGCGCGGAAGATCGCCGAACTGGCAGATCAGACATTTGGGGGATTGTCGGCGCGGCAACTCAACTGGCAGCCGAGCGAAGCGCAGTGGAGCGTCGGCCTGTGTCTCGCACACCTGTTGACGACCAACGCAAGTTACTTCCCCGCGCTCGAACGGATCAGCAAGGGCGAGCAGCAAAAGACTTTCTGGGAGCGGCTGCCACTGCTGCCGAATGTCTTCGGAAAAATGACGCTCAAGGCGGTCGCCCCCGAGTCGGTACGGAAATACAAAGCGCCCGAGGTCTTCCGCCCGGCGAGCAGCGATGTCAATGCGCGCGTCGTCACGTCCTTTGTCGCACAACACCGCGAACTGATCGGGCTGATGCAAGCGACCGCCCATCACGATCCGCGCCGGCTCGTGATCACCTCGCCCGTCTCCCGCTTCGTCACCTACACCCTGCTCGACTGTTACGCCATCATCGTCACGCACGAGCGCCGGCACTTCAAACAGGCCGAGTCGGTCATGACTTCAGCGGGATTCCCCGCTTCGTAAGCTTGGCAACGT
This sequence comes from Pyrinomonadaceae bacterium, assembly GCA_050748185.1. GTDB lineage: Bacteria > Acidobacteriota > Blastocatellia > Pyrinomonadales > Pyrinomonadaceae > JACCRA01. The sequence goes on along the minus strand of JBOGOY010000001.1, from coordinate 24,263 downwards.
GCCGCTCCAAAAAAGGGACGCCCCCGACGGGAGCGTCCCTTTCGTTTCTCGT
>JBOGOY010000001.1:0-24201 GCA_050748185.1 Pyrinomonadaceae bacterium | reverse complement strand
AAATTCACCCGAGCACGCCGCGAAACTTCGGCGCGCCGGCCGCCGCGTAGTGCGGGAAGATTTTTTTGAGGTCGGCGCTCCCGAGGTGTTTGGCAGCCACTTCGCCGAACACGTCGCGGAAGTCGGTGGTCAACGCGAGGTCGCGCCCTTCGTGGAGGTCTTCCGGGTCGAGGCCGGGCCAGTCGCCGTAGACCTTGCCGCCGCGCGTCTCGCCGCCGACGACGAACATCGCGTTGGCGTGACCGTGGTCGGTGCCGCGCGTGCCGTTCTCGCGCGCCGTGCGCCCGAACTCCGACATCGTGAGGACAATTACATCATCCATCCGCGCGCCGAGGTCCGTGTAGAGCGCGGCGATCCCTTGCCCGAACTCCGCCAACCGCGCCGACAGTTGGCCGCGCGCGTTGCCCTGATTGGTGTGCGTATCCCAGCCGCCGGTGTCAGCGAACGCGATTTCGAGCCCGACATTGGCCTTGACGAGTTGCGCGATTTGCAGCAACGACTGGCCGAAGCGCCCCTGCGGGTAACGCGCCCCGTTCTCGGGCCGGTACTGCGCGGGATTGACGCGCTTCAGATAGCTGACCGCCTCGAAGGTGTCCTTGCCCGTGCCGCGCAGGGCGTCGCCCGCCGCCTGCTCGTAGATGTCCTCGAAGCCGCCCTGCACCACCTGTGATTGGCCCCCGGCGCGGATCGTAAAGTCGGACAGGTTCGAGATGGCGAGCGCGGGCGCACGACCCATCAAGGTGCGCGGCATGTTCTGCGTCATTGCCACGGCGCGGAACGGCGACGCCTTCGGATCGGCCGCTACTTGCATGACGCGGTTAAGCCAACCGTCAGGGGTGGACTTGACGCCGGGCGTGCCGGCCTCCATGTAATCCTGCGCGTCGAAGTGTGAGCGGGTGTTGTCGGGCGAACCGGCGGCGTGGACGACAGCCAGACGCTTCTGGTCCCACATAGGCTTCAGCGGCGCGAGCGCCGGGTGCAGGCCGAAGAAGTCGTCGAGATCGACAACCGACTCGCCTGCCGCGCCGCCCCTACCGGGCGGTTGGATGGCGAGCGTCGGGCGATACTCGTAGTAACGCCGCTCGCCGTAGGGGACCACCATGTTCAGGCCGTCCACTGCGCCACGCTGAAAGATCGTGATCAGTGTTTTACGCCGACCCCCACCCGCCTGCCGCTCGCGCGACGGCGCCGCGGCCGCGCGCTGCAAAAACGAAGGCGTCATCCCGACCAGCCCGAAGCTCGCCAGCGCCACGCCGCCCGACTTCAGGAAAAACCTGCGATTCATCGTCATCACTAATCACCTCGTTAAATGATGAATGCGAAATGATGAATGATGAATCAAAGCCATCTTTTCTTCATTCATCATTCCGCATTCATCATTCATCATTATCTTTCTACTGCCGCTGAAACTCCGGCGATCCGAGAATCAACGCGGCGATGTGCGCGGCCTCGTTGTTCACGGGCGTTTGATTCGTGGCCGCCATTTCGCGACGCGCGGCGCGACGCTCGCGGCGGTCCATCGCCATCAGCACTTCGCGGTCTGGTCCCCCTCCTGCGGTGGGCGCGGACGATCCCTCCGCGTTGCCCTGAGCCGCCGGCGGCGCGTTCAACTGCCGCAGCAGAGACTCTTTCGTCTTCGGCGAGATGTCGCCCTGCAAAATCACGGCGGCGAACTGCTCGATCAATTTCGCCTTGTCGCCGCTCGCGCCGCCGGCGTGCGGCGCGAGTTCGACGCGCGTGCCGGGGATGCGGTTGCTGGCGAGCGCGAGCGCGAAGTTCAAACGTTCGAGCAGCGCGCCGGTGTTGACCCAGTGCTCGGCCACATCGGGGTAGCCGGTCGGCGGTTGGTAGCCGTAAAGCGGCTCGCCCATTTTCGCGATCCACTGGTGCAGCGCGGGGCCGCCGTTGGTCTCGCCGCCGAGCGTGCGGACGGCGCTCGCGGCCAGCTCGAACGGCGTCTTGATCTTCGCGCGATAGTTCTCCGGCGCGTTGAACTCAGGGGAGGTGAAGACGGCGCGCAGCGTCTCGCGGATGTCGCCGTCGGATTTGGTGTAGGCCGCCGCGACGTGCTCGACGAGCGCCGGCGTCGGTTGGTCCGTCACGAAGCGGCGCGCGAGTTTCATCGCGATGAACTTGGCGGTCGAGGGATGGCGCGACAGGATGTCGAGCACCGACAGGCCGTCGTTGATGCCGCCGCCGGCCGGAATCTTGTGGCCGAGGACCGTCTTCTCGCCGTCGTCGTGCTGCCGCGGGTTGAAGTAGAACGTGCCGGCGCGTTCGGGGGCGGTCAAACCGGCCGCGCCGCCGTAGCCGCGCGGATCGAAGATGGTCCAGCCCGTGAAGCAGCGGGCCACTTCCTGCACGTCCTTTTGCGTGTAGCCACCTTCGACGCCGAGCGTGTGCAGTTCCATCAACTCGCGCGCGTAGTTCTCGTTGATGCCGCGCTGGCGACGTTGCGGCGGAGCCTGCTGCTGTGGCGGGCGTTGCATCTGCTCACCAACCTCCTGCCCGTCGTTACTGTCGCCGCGCGACATCATGACACCACGCCCGCGCATGCCTTGTCGGTTCAGGCGGCGCGGGTTGTTGTTGTTGTTGCCGCCGCCGAACAAGCCGCCCTGTCGCATGGCTCTCTGCGGTCGCGCGTTCGGGCTGACGCTCTGAAAGTTGTCGAGATAGAAAAGCATCGCCGGGCTTTGCGCCGTCGCCTTCAACAAGTCGCGGAACTTGCCAAGCGTGTGCGGGCGAATCGTATCGCGATCGTAAGAGACGAGCAGCCAGCGATCCACGCCTTTACCGTTAAAGACGTTGAAGTGATTGGTCCAGAAATCGACCAACGCCTCCTGCAACTGCCGCTCGCTATAGACCGCGCGCATGATGCGCGACGCTTGCAGGTCGGCCGTCAGGCGTTGCGCCGGCAGCAGGTTGTTTTCTTCGTAATAGCGCCGAATAGCTTCGCGGTATTGGCGGCGGTCGCCGTCGTTGTTGCCGGCGGCTTCGTTCTTCTCTGTGTTCTTCGCCGCCGCATCTGGTCCCAACATCTCCGCGCCACTCGCTTCAGGCCCCGGCATCTGTCCGGCGGCGGCCGGCGGCGGCGCGTTTCGCGGCTGGCCGTTCGTCGGCCGCAGGGCCGCGAGGTCCGCGGGCAATTCGCCGCTGCGCTGCAAACGGCGGAGGAGCATTCCGGGCTGCGGGTACTTGGCATACAACTCGGCGGTCGTCATCCAGAGTGCGGGCAACTCACGCGCCTTCGCCTCGGCCGCCGCGTCAGCAATCTTTTCGGGGAAGAGTTGCTGCTCGACGTAGCGTTTGACACCAATCCGGCGCACGCGCTCCACGTCGCCGGGCCGCGCGCCGAAACCGAGCCGGCTCAGCACGTGCAAGATGCGCTGCCCTTCCGTCAGATGATGGACCTTCGCCGCCAGCTGTGCGCCAACCGGCGTTGCCGGCAGGCTGACGGCGAGGAGTGCGATCACCAGCGCCAGCGGGACGATTCTCCAGTTGGCACGGACGCCGTTGAGTGGGCGCGCAAATTTAGTTTTCTTCATAGTCATACCTGAGCCAAGAATTCGCGATTTAATTTTGCGACGAATTAAGATCATCACGGGACACGACTTTCCGTCCTCCATTTTGACGCGCCGGGATGTTAAATAGTTGATCGAAGTCTACCGCCGTTCGGCCGGCGTTTGTATAGCGCGCCGGTTGGCGGTCAGCCAGATTCAGTCATTCCGGTCGGTCAGTTCGGTCAAGTTAAGCGGTCACGTTCTTTTATTTTGATTGATCGGGCCGAACGCCGTCGCTCTCACCAATTCCGCTCCTCTCATTATTTCCCAATAAACCGCACTCTCAAGCCGCGAGTCATGTCGGGCACAAGGCTTGCCATTCCGAGGGTAGCTTTATCGCCGCTTAACCAGCGACTTTGTAAACCAACGGCCTTCGGTGTCATTACTACAGAAGGCCATCGACAAGGATGGTAAATATGCTAGGTTCCAGGCGTTCCCCGACCGTCAAAGGGCTAGCCGCCCTCTCACTTACTGCTTCTCTGATCACAGGCGCCGTCTTCCCCGGTTACGCCGGCGCTCAATCCAATCAGACTTCACAGCGCGCGGCCGCGTTGCGACGCCAGCCCACGGAGGCCCGTCGCTTTCCGTCTCTCTCGAAATACGCGAAAGACCTGACGGAGTTGGCGCGCCGCGGCAGCCTCGATTTAACCGCCGGCCAAAGCGATGGGAAGCTGCGCCGGACGATTCAAGTGCTGTCGCGCCACTCACGAAACAACCCCGTCTTAGTCAGCGAACGTGGGACGGAGGACTACGCAATCGTGTCCGGCCTCGCGCGGCGCATCGCGGTTGGCGACGTGCCGGGAGACCTGCGCGGCAAGCGGCTGTACAGTCTCGAACTGGCGTCGCTGCTCTCCGAGGCGCACGACGGCCTCGACTTCGAGCGGCGGCTGGACGCCGTGCTTAAAGACGTGGCCGGCGCGAAAGGCGAGATCATCCTGTTCATCGAGAATCTCGACGGGCTGATCGGGGCCAACGCGGCGCACGGCCAGACGGCCGCCGCCATGTTGCGGACGGCCCTGACGCGCGACGAGCTACAAATCATCGGCGCGACCACGCCGCAAGCCTTCGGCGCGCACCTCAAGCCGGACGCGACGCTCGCCCGCCTGCTGCAACAAGTCGGCGGCGGCGACACGGCCGAACGAGATGAAGCCGGATTCGTCGGCGAGAAGCTATCCGCGGACCTGCGCGAGTTAACGCAAAGCGCCGCCTCGCCAAACGAGCGCGTGAAAGTCATCCTGCAAGTCACCGACACGCGGAGCCAAGAGTTATCGGCGCTCTTCAGTCGCCACGGCGTGCGGGTCCGGCAACGGCTGAACCAACTGGGGTCGATGGAGGTCGAGATGCCGGTCGCGGCGCTCGAAGAGATCGCCGCCAGCCCTGCCACTAACTATGTCTCGCGCGACCGTGAAGTCCGCACTTTCGGCCACGTCGAGAACACGACCGGGGCCGATGCGATGCGCGAGCAGTCCGGCAACGATTACCTTGAGGGCGAGGGCATCGGCATCGCCGTCATCGACTCCGGTCTGTTCCGCGAGCACGACTCGATGGACAAGATCGTCTATCAGAAGGATTTCACCGGCGACGGATACGGGACGCTCGACAAGTTCGGCCACGGCACGCACGTCACCGGCTTGATCGCCAACAAAGACAACTTCAGCGGCAAGTTCATCGGCATCGCGCCCAAAGCCGAGATCGTCTCGCTGCGCGTGCTCGACTCGCGGGGCATCGGCTCGGTGTCGAATTTGCTGAAGGCGCTCGACTGGATTCTCGCGCCCGTCAGCGCGAGCTACCCACTCGGCGAAAAGAACCACCAGAGATACAAGATTAAGGTCGTCAACCTGAGCCTCGGTTCGGTGGCGGTCGACTCGTACCAGAACGATCCGGCGTGCCGCGCGGTGCGGCGGCTGGTGGACGCGGGGATCGTCGTCGTCGCAGCCGCCGGCAACACCGGCAAGACGAGCGACGGCCAGAAAATCTACGGCGCGATTCACTCGCCGGGCAACGAGCCGTCGGCCCTTACCATCGGCGCAACCAATACTTTCGGCACCGACGCGCGCCATGATGACCGCATCACGACCTTCAGTTCGCGCGGCCCGACGCGCAGCTTTTACACGGACGAGGCGGGCGTCCAGCACTACGACAACTTGATGAAGCCCGACCTCGTCGCGCCCGGCAACAAATTGATCGCCGCCGAGGCCGCCACGCTGGAAAGGATTGACGGGCGTGACGTGATCGTCCCCAATTTCCTTGTCAGCACCGACCCATCGCTGCGGGCGGTCTATAGTTCGGATTACAGAAAGCGCATGATGCGCTTGAGCGGCACGTCGATGGCGGCGCCGATCACGGCGGGCGCGGTGGCGCTGCTGATGCAGGCCAATCCGAAACTGACGCCGAACATGGTCAAGGCGATTTTGATGTACACGGCGCAGCCGCTCGCGGACTTCAACCACTTCGAGCAGGGTGCCGGCCAACTCAACATCGAGGGCGCGGTGCGCCTCGCCAAGCAGGTCCGAACCGACCTTACGTGGGCGACCACGCCGCTCGGCACGCGGATGCTGAAGACGACCACCTTCCCGACCACGCGGACGACGATTGCCTATCACACGTTCACGTGGACGCAGGGCATCCTGATGGGCAACGCCTTCGCCACCGGCACGAGCCTCTTCGCCAATTATCAGGGGGTCTACGGGCTGGGCGTGTTGGTCAGCGACGGTGTGCTGGTCAGCGACGGTGTGCTGGTCAGCGACGGTGTGCTCGTTAGTGACGGTGTGCTCGTTAGTGACGGTGTGCTCGTTAGTGACGGTGTGCTCGTCAGTGACGGCGTGCTGGTCAGTGACGGAGTTCTCGTCAGTGACGGCGTGTTAGTCAGTGATGGTGTGCTCGTCAGCGACACGATCGTCGGACTCTCCTCGATGCTCGATGGCGACGATACTCCGGCCATGGATGGCGACGCCGCCGTGGTCATAGAGTGAGCAACGCATCACGGGGCGGCGGCGCGAGTTGTCAACAGTCTTCTCCGCCGCCGCCGCCCACCTCACGCCGATCCGGTCCGACTCTCCCGGTTTCAGGAACCACAAGGAGCAAACGCTATGGCGACACCAACCTCAAGCCATGAACTTATTTCTCCCGCCTCGCTCACCGCGGCGGCGACGGACGGCGATTTAGAGATCGCCCCCTGCGTCGCCGGGCAGGAAGACGAGGCTCTCAAATTCCTCGCCACCCGCCCGATCCACACCGTCGTCATGCGCGGCTTTATCCGCGACAACGGGTTAGTCAGCGCCGCCAACCGTGGCACGTTCTACGCCTGCCGCGACCGGCAGCAGGAGGGCGCGCTCGTCGGCCTCGCCCTCGTCGGGCACTTGACGATGATCGAGGCGCACGCCGAGCCGGCCCTGACGGCCCTCGCCCGCTACGCGCAACACTGCCCGAACGCGCGCGTCCTGATGGGCGAACAGGAGAAGATCGCTAAATTCTTCAGCCACTACGCCGAGGCCGGGCAAGCGCCGCGCCTCATCTGCCGCGAACTGTTGTTCGAGCAGTGCGGGCCGATCGCCTTGTCGGACCCCGTCCTCGGTCTGCGCGAGGCGACTTTTGCGGACCTCCCGCTGATCATCCCGGTCCACGCGCAACTCGCTTTCGAGGATAGCGGCGTCAACCCTTTGGAGACCGATCCGGTTGGCTTCCGCCGGCGGTGCGCCCGGCGCATCGAACAGGGCCGCGTCTGGGTGTGGGTCGAGCAGGAGCGGCTGATGTTCAAAGCCGATGTCGTCTCCGACACGCCGGAAGTGATCTACCTCGAAGGCGTCTACGTCCGACCTGAGAATCGCGGGCAAGGGTATGCCCTGCGCTGCCTCTCGCAACTAGGTCTTAACCTGCTGACGCGCACGAGGTCGATCTGCCTGCTCGTCAACGAACACAATCACGCCGCGCAGAGCCTCTACCGCAAAGCCCGTTATGAATTGCGGAGTTGTTACGACACGATCTTCCTGCAAAGTTGAAATTAGCCGAATCAAACCGAAGGTGAGAAGAGGGAATGTCACGCCGGACGCCGGCGTGAGCGGGGGTGGACAGGTTATGGGCAAACAAAGATATATCGGGCTGGTGACGTGGGGGGCGTTGGCGCTGGGCGCCGGGGCGACGCTCTACTCAGCCGCCCACTTCCCCCTCGCACAACTCGACGCGCGCTTCCTGATGCTCGCGCTGATCACGATCGCCTTCGGCTCTCGGCTCACGGTGCAAATCCCGCACGCCAAAGTCCACGCCTCAGTCCCCGACACCTTCATCTTTTTGACGCTCCTGCTCTACAGCGGCGAGGCCGCCGTGCTGCTGGCGGCGGCCGAAGCGTTCTACTCCTGTCTCTACTTCGGCAAAAAGGAGATCACGATCCGGACGCGGACGATGTTGTTCAACGCCGCCGTGATGGCCGGCTCAACTTTCCTCACCGTCTGGGTTCTGCGTCTCGGCTTCGGCTCGATTCAGGAGCTAACGGAACAGCCACTTTCCTCCGCCTACTGCTCCGCGCTCGGTGTGATGGCACTGGTCCAGTACGTCGCCAGCACCGGCTTCGCCGCCCTCTTCACAGCCTGCAAGAACGGCGAGCCGCTGTGGCAGACGTGGAAGCGTCATTACCTGTGGATCTCCGTCACTTACTTTCTCGGGGCCGCGGCGGCCGGCGTCATCGTCAGGGCGGTCGGCCAACTCGATCTCTCCGCGATCCTGATTACGACCGGCGTCATCGCGATCATCTACTTCACCTACCAGCGATATATCGAGGACGTGAAGTCCTCGGCGGCGCAGGCGGAATCGGCCGAACGTGCCCGCGCCGAGGCCGAGCGCGAGCGCGCCGAGCAGGCCGAGCGCCATGTCGGCGAGTTGAGTCACTACATCGCCGAACTGGAACGCACCGGCCAAGCCTTACAGGACAGCAAAGAGCATTTCCGCCACGCCGCCTTCCACGACTCGCTGACGGGGCTGGCAAACCGCGACCTCTTGACCGAAAATCTGCGTTTCGTCATCGAACGAACGAAACTTCATCCAGAGTCGCAGTTCGCGGTCCTCTTCCTCGACCTCGACCGCTTCAAGAATATCAACGACAGTTTAGGCCACACCGTCGGCGACGGGCTGCTCGTCGCCATGGCCCGGCGGCTGGAACATTGCGTGCGCGACGTGGACACGGTGGCGCGCCTCGGCGGAGACGAGTTTGCGATCCTCCTCGACGGCGTGCTCGACGCCGGCGAGGCCCTGCAATTAGCCGAGCGCGTGCTCGAGACGCTGACGCGGCCATTCAACCTCAACGGCTACGAGGTCTTCACCTCCGCCAGCATCGGCATCACCCTCAGTTCGCTCGGCTACGAGCGCCCGGACGATCTGCTGCGCGACGCCGACACGGCGATGTATCACGCCAAGCAGGACGGCAAAGCCTGCTACCAACTCTTCGACAAAGTAATGCACGCCCACGCCGTCAACTTGCTCAAGCTGGAGACGGATTTGCGACGCGCCATCGAGCGCGAGGAGTTTTGCGTTTACTACCAGCCGATCGTCGCGCTCGACACCGGTCACGTCTCAGGCTTCGAGGCGCTGGTGCGCTGGCAGCACCCGGAACGCGGGCTGATCAACCCGTCGGAATTCATCCCGCTCGTCGAGGAAACCGGGATGATCATTCCGATCGGGATGTGGGTGCTGCGCGAGGCATGCCAGCAAGTTCACCAGTGGCAGTGGCAGTCGCCGCTTAACCGCTCGCTGACGTTGAGCGTCAATTTGTCCGGCAAGCAGTTCGCACAGTCCGATCTGGTCGAACAGATCAAGCAGATTCTGCGGGAGACCAACTTGCAGCCACAGCACCTGCGGCTGGAGATCACGGAGAGCGTAGTGATGAAGGACGCCGAAGCGGCCACCGCGATGCTCAACCAGTTGCGAGCGGTGGGCGTGAGATTAAGCATCGACGACTTCGGCACCGGCTACTCCAGTTTGAGCTATCTGCACCGCTTCCCGGTGGACACGATGAAGATCGACCGCTCGTTTGTCAGCCGCATGACTGAGAACGAGGAGCACTCCGAGATCGCCCGCACGATCCTGACGCTCGCCACTAATTTAGGGATGCAGGTCGTCGCGGAAGGCGTCGAGACGCTGGAACAAATGGCCCGGTTGAGGGCGATGAATTGCGACTACGGGCAAGGGTATTTGTTCTCCAAGCCCGTGCCGGGAGAAGCGGCCGCGACGCTGTTGACGCGGCGGACACAAGGACAGGCTCCCACTTATTTCACGGTGCCGAATCCGGCGATCGTGGAGAGAAGCCCGTTGCTTCTACACTCGGCGTAATCCGACAGGCGGGTGGGGAAACGCGAGGAGCGCCCGCTTTGCGCGCGACGCCGCGAAGCGATTTTAACGAATCACACGCAGGTCGCGCTCGCCGACGATCTTCCAGCCGTCTTTCGTGCGCCGCCACTTGAGTTCCTGCATGACCGCGCCGCGCCGATCCTGACCGCCGCCGGCGATGACATACTCTTTGCGGAAGCGCATCGTGGCGGTGCGCCCGTTCGGGTTGATGGTGATCTCCGGCTCGCCGGCGCGCACGTCAATCACTTCGGCGCTTCCGAAGACGCGCGACTTTTCGGCGCGCACGTCTGCGCGCGAGACGTTGCGCGCACGGTAGTAAGCGTTGACTTGCCGGCCGTACAACTGCATCTGCCCTTTGATGTCGCGCGAGTTGGTCGCCGCGAGCCACGACGCAAACGCGCCGCGCAGGCGTCCGCTCTCGGCCACCACATCGTCCGCGTTGAAATTATCGTCGCCCTCAGACTCGTCGCGCCCGTCCGCGGCGGCCTGCCGTTCGCCCTCGGCCGCGCTATTGGCGGGCTGTGAGATTCGCTCGCCCTCCGGCCGCGAGGCCGACGGAGTTGCTTCAGGTTGGCGCGCCGGCTGCTCCGTGTTCGGCTGAGCCGGAGTTTGTCGCACGGCGTTGGTGTTGCCCGCTTGCCTTTGTTCCGTCGCGGCGGGAGCGGTTGCAGTGTTCACCGCCTTGCCCTGCGTCGTCGTCGCCGTCGAAGACGGTGGCGCGTTCACGTTGCGCCGAGACTGATCGGCTGCCGCAGGCCGGCGCTGGTAAAACATGAAAGCTCCGAGCGCGAGCAGGCCGCCCGCGATGCCGGCGCAGAGCAGCAACAGCACGGCCGATACCGGCCCGGCACTCCGGCTCAAGGACTGCCGCGGCCCCTGCGGCGGTGACTGAAGCGGCACGGCCGGGCGCGCGTTGTGTACTGCGTCCGCGTCGAAAGCGGGCAGCGTCGGCGCTCCCGCGGAAACCTCATAGTCCGACCGGGTTGAAGGCTCTAAGTCCTCTCCACGCCCTCTCTCGTCCATCGGCGGCCCTCCACTCTTGCTCGTAAATGAGACACTTCTCCGGGGTCTGCTAAGACATCAAGCAATCGCCTTGCCACCCGTGGTTCGTGGCCGCGCGAAAGCCGACTATAGACAGAACACATCAAGATACGGATCGCGTTTGCGCGGCGGATAGCTCTCTCACCGCGCGCGAGTGTCCCCTTCAACGCATCGGCTTGGGGAAGCTGACCGGACTGCGGTGCCCGTCTCTGTCCACGGCGCGGACGCCGAAAAAGTAGTTGTCTTTCGACAGCCTCTCGACGGTGTAACTCGTCACGTTGCCGGCCCAGACCGAATTGGTCCAGACGGGCGAAGTCGTGTCGCGCCAGACGATCTCGTAGCCAGCGAGGTCTGGCTCGGCATTAGCCGTCCACTGGAGATCGGTGTCGTTGGTCAGCCGCCGGGTGACGAGGCCGACGCCTTTGGGGCGAGCCGGGGCGCGCGCGAGCGTGGCGAGCGTGGCGGCATTGACGCGCGCCACCTGCGCGACGTAGGGGAAGTCCACGAACTCGGGCAAGTCGCCATAAACTTTGCCGCCTTCGGTGCGGACGTTTTGGTGCTGGTGGTCGTAGTTCTCGTGCGGCTCGGTGAAGCGCACCGCTGGGAAGCCGCGCTCAAAGAACGGCCGGTGATCGCCGCCGCGCAGGTAGCGATCCTGCCGGTAAATCATCCGCACGTCGAAGCCGGGCAGGTAGAGCGCGCCGGCCTCTTTAATGAAGCGCGCGAGTTGGCGTGAGGGCGAGTCGTTTTCGCCCCCCGTCCCGCTGCGCGTGCGCGCCTCTTCGGGCGTCTCGGCCGCCGGCACGCCCTCGGAGAAGACGCGCACCGCGCGGCGTTCGCGCACGCCGTTGCCGCCCAGCGTGTTGCCGACGATGTCGTTCGTAAGCATCGCCTCGATGTTGGTCCCCTTTTGCTTCGCCTGCTCGGCAAAGTAGGTCGAGCCCAACAGGCTCTGCTCTTCGCCGGCCACAGCCATAAAAACGATCGTCGCGTCGAAACGGTAGGGGGCCATCGCGCGCGCCATTTCGAGGACGGCGGCAGTGCCCGAGGCGTCGTCGTTCGCGCCGGGCGCGTCGCACTCTCCGTCGCTCGGATTGCCGCACATCGAATCGTAGTGCCCGCTGACGACGTAGGTGCGCCCTGCGGACTCAGGCTGTGCGCCCTTCAACGTAGCGACGACGTTAGTGATGCGCGTCGGGCGCGTGATGCGCGGGACACGCGGGTTCATTTCCTGCACGTAAGATTGCAGTTCGACCGTCATGCGCCCGCCGGAGGTGGCCGCGATCTGCTGGAACTCATCGCGCAGCCAGTCGCGCGCCGCGCCGATGCCGCGCGTCGGGTTGTCTTGCGGCGAGAGCGTGTTGCGCGTCCCGAAGGAAACTAACTTGCGGATCGCGCGCTCGATGTTGCGCGCGTCAATCGCGGCCAGCATCCGCGCGATCTCCGGATCGCGCCGCGCCGCACTTGGTCCCCTGCTCCGAGTTGCGGCAGCCCGCGCCGTCGAGCCGCGGAGGCCCTCAGCCCTGCGCCCCTGTGTGCGCGCCTCCTGAGCCAGAGGCGCGGTGTTGGTAATCAACAGGACCAGTATCAACACGAGAGACGGCAGACGAAAACGAAGATGCTGGTTCGACATCGATGGCAGGCTCCTCAATTGTGAAGTGGATGTGAGAATACTGAAAGCGAAAGGTAAAAGGCAACGCGGGTGCTGAGCCAGAGATGTCGGATGATTGTTTAGAGCGGGCCGGACATTTTCCGACAACAGCGTGCCCGACGAATATGAGATGACGTCCGGGCAATCGTCTATGGTCCGTCGTCCAGCGTCTGCCCTCAGCGGATGCGGTAGGCCCGCCCCTGCCAGACGACGACGACATCGCCACCGAAAGCGCCGGCGACGGTGCGGAGTGCGGGGGAGTCCGCGACGAGCGCGCGGAACTGTTCGGAGCCGCGCTTGACGATGACCGTCGCCTGTGAAGTCTTGTAAGCCGTATCAATCCACACGCCGCCCTGCCGGCGGAAGCGCCGCCCCGCGACGGAGCGCGTCTCCTCTACTTCGCGCTCGGAGTCCTTAGAAGACTTTTCCTTTTTCTCCCTTTCCATGTCGCGCTTTTCGGCCGGGGCCGCGCGCGCGCTACGCTTGGCCGCCGCGCTTCCCGGAGGACGCGATTGTTGACGGCCTGCGTTCGCAGACTCCGAAGCGGCCGTATCGTCACGACCGCGGCGGCCAACGCTTTCGTCCGTGATTTCGACGTTGGCGCGATTCTGCGCGGCGTTCTGCTGCGTCTCGTTGAGTTGTAAATCCCTCGCGTTGCGCTGAACGTTAGCGAGGCCACGATACTGTGACTCCTCGGCGCGCGCACGTTCTTGCGTGTCGGTTGGCTTGGCCTCTGCCTGTTTCGTAATCGTGATATTTTCCGACACCGGCGCGGGAGTCGCCGCCGGAGGGGGCGGGGCTTCGCCTGAAGATGCGGCGACGCCAGCGCCCGGGGCCGGAGTGACCAGCGGCGGAGCTTCGGCGGCGAGGTCTGCGCGGTCGGTCATGACCGACTTGGCAGGTTCTTTATTCTGCGCGAGATCTTCCGCCGGCTGCGCGCTTTTCTTCGGCTGGGACTCAGCCACGCCGTCGGCACTGGTCCCATCAAGTTCTTGCTGCGGGGCGGCAGGGCTCGGCGCGTGGTGAGTCTCCGGCGGTGACGCCGCATTTTTCTCAACCCGCTGCGCGGTGCTCTGTGCGACCTCGTTCTTTCGCTGATTTCTGAGCGCCGACCACATGACGACCCCGCTGACGACGAGCAGCGCGACGAGCGGCAGGACGTAGCGCCATTGCGTCGCGCCCGGCATGAGCCATGTTGACAAGCGCTCGCGCCATGAAGCGACGGGGACGGCCGTGACCGGCGACGCGATGATCTTCGTCGCCGGGGCATGCCTTTCGAGTTCGCCCGGCACGCCCGCGACGAGCGCGAGCGTGGTTACGGCGCGGCGGCACTTGTCGCAATCCGCGAGGTGCGAGAAGTAGCGGGCACGCGCGGCATCGGGCAGCGCGTTCTCCGCGTAGGCGCTCAACTCGTCCGCGTCGAGGTGTCCGGCGGCCGGCGTCGTCGCGGCGCGATCACGAACGCGCTCCGCCCCTCCGCCCGCGTGCCGGCGTAACAATGCGTCAACCTCTCTGTCGAACTCAAAACTCATTTAATGTTTCAACCCGTCATGCCATTCGCGGCCAACCTGAGAACGCTCTGAGCTGCCGATTCTTGCGGCCCCGTAACCCCGCACGGCGGCTTCATTCAAACAACTCTTCTCGGGCCTCTGCGTGAGCTTTATCGGCGACGAGCATCGCGCCGAGGTCCGCGTCGAGCCCGGCCGCGGCCTCCGCCAGAGATCGCTCCGCCTCCTTCGTCGTCCAGCCATAGCGGGAGATGAGTTTCGCCGTGACGCTCTTTCTGATGTCGGCGTGCAGGCGCGTCAGACGCCGGCTCGCGGTCGCCTCGTGGACGCCGAGGACCGCACCCGCCTCGCGCAGACGCAGGCCGTCGAAGTAATAGAGCTTGACGAGCAGCTTGTCTTCCGCTTCGAGATCACCGAGCGCTTCGGCCAACGCCGCGCGCAGGTGCGCGACCGCCTCGTTCTGCATCAGAGCGCGCTCGGGATCGGGCGGCGCGGCGACGCCGAAATGATCTCCCGGCTCGTCCTTGTGAGCGAGGGTCAGCCGGTCGAAATCAGCATCTTCTTCGGTCTGAACCAGCCGCGCGGTCTTGCGGTGTCGATCAACCGCGAGTTGACCGACCACGGCGCGCAGCCACCCGCCGAGCGAGCCGCAGCCGGAGTAGTATGCCAGTTTCCCGGCCGCGCCCGCCGCGCCGTCCGCCCGCGCGCGCAACCCGTAGAGTTCGGCCCAGACCGACTGGGCCAACTCTTCCGCCGCGTCCTCGCTGCCACACGCCCCGCGCGCCGCCGACATCACCGTCGCCCGAAACTGCCCCATCAAAGCGTGCCATGCCGCGTCGTCGCCGCGCTCGCAGGCCGCGGCGAGGCACAAGTCGTCGGCACGCAAAGCATCGAGGAAATGATCGACCTGCGAATCGTTCGCGTCGGGCCGGTCGCGTAGCAGATATTTCTCGACCGTCGCGCGGACGCGCGGCAGCAGCGTCTCCACGCCCGCGCCGTGGGCCTCGCCCGCGCGCGCGACGAGGCGCGCGACGCCCGCCCGCAACAACTTCTCCAGTTTTGCCGCCTCTCGGCTCATCCTATTCGCTTCGATGCCCGTTTGCCCCGGCGCGTATGCTAACACAGGGATGAAGGATGAGGGATGAGGGATGAAAAAGCGCGCCGGCCGCCTATTTAGAGAGCGCTTTGACAGCCCTGTGGACGTGGGATAGATTCAACGGCAGATGAAGGCTCAGGCGATCGGGGAGCGCTACACATCCCTCATCCCTCATCCCTCATCCCTTTCGCTATGCTTCGCGTCACCGAAATTTTCCGCTCGATTCAGGGCGAATCGACGCACGCCGGCCGGCCGTGCGCGTTCGTGCGGCTGACGGGCTGCCCGATGCGTTGCGTGTGGTGCGACAGCGAATACACCTTCACGGGCGGCGAGCGGATGGAGTTGGAAGACGTGCTCGCGCAGGTGCGCGCCTTTGGCTGCAAACTGGTGGAAGTGACGGGCGGCGAACCGCTCGCGCAGCGCGAAGGTTTTGAGTTGATCGCGCGCCTCTGCGACGAAGGCTACGAGGTGCTCGTCGAGACGGGAGGGTTCGTCTCGACCGCGGGAGTTGACGAGCGCGCCTCGGTCATCCTCGACGTGAAGTGTCCCGCTTCGGGCGAGGCGGAGCGCAATCACTGGTCCAACCTCGAACGACTGAGGGCCGACAAAGACGAAGTCAAATTCGTCGTCGCAGATCAGGCCGACTGGAACTACGCCCGCGAAGTGATCGAGCGCTACGACTTGGAGCGCCGCGCCCGCGCCCTGCTCATCTCGCCCGTCTGGGGCCAGACCGATCTGCGAGCTTTGGCTGACTGGATCGCCGCGAGCGGCCTGAATGTGCGGATGCAGTTGCAGCTTCATAAATACATCTGGGGACCAGATGTCCACGGAGTTTGAGTCAAAATGATGAATGCGGAATGATGAATGATGAATGTGGGCCAGCGGCTTTTAATTCATAGCTCCGCACTCATCATTTCACTTATGGGTGGATTCGACGAAAACGCATTGACGCAACCTGACGAGGGTATCGAGTCAGACGGAAAAGACGGGCTCCTTGTGCGCGAGACGGGCGATTCCGATTCATCCTTCATCACTCTGCCCTCGTCCCTCGCGGTGTGTCTCGTCTCAGGCGGGATGGATTCGTGCGTGACGGCGGCGATGGCGCGCGCGGAGAATAAGGCGCTCGCGTTTCTGCACGTCTCCTACGGGCAGCGCACCGAGCGGCGCGAGCGGCGTGCGTTTGAGGCGCTGGCCGATCACTTCGGGGCCGCGCACCGTTTGGCGACTTCGATCGAACACCTCGCGCAAATCGGCGGTTCGTCGCTGACGGATAAAAGTATTCCGGTGTCTTCCGCCAATCTCACTTCACGCGAGATTCCGACGAGCTACGTGCCGTTTCGCAACGCGCACCTGCTGGCGATCGCGACGAGTTGGGCCGAAGTGCTAAAGGCCCAAAGCATCTATATCGGTGCGGTCGCCGAAGACTCTTCCGGCTATCCCGATTGCCGCCCTGAATTTTACGCGGCCTTCCAGCAGGCCATTGATGCGGGAACGCGCCCCGAGACGCAAGTCCGCATCAAGACGCCGGTCATCGCCTTACACAAGTCTGAGATCGTCCGGCGCGGGCTGGTGTTGCGCGCGCCGCTCGAATTGACGTGGTCCTGTTACCGGGCGGAGGAGTTGGCCTGCGGGCGTTGCGACTCGTGCGCGCTGCGGCTGCGAGCGTTTCGCGAGGCGGGCGTCGCCGATCCCATTCCCTACGCTTGATCGCCGTCGCAAACTTTGTTATTAGCTCACTTCGCAACACAACCGGCCGTGCGGCCATGGCATCTTAGGCATTGACTCGCCCCCTTTAATTTTCGTTTCGTCATGTCGCTGTTAGGGCTCTCAAAGACAGCCAGTTTCACTTCGGAGGAGACCGCTTCTATGCGCCTGAAAAATCTCACGCACACGCTCGCCGCCGCGCTGTTCATCGCGCTGATGTCGGCCGCCGCCGCCGCGCAGGTCGTCACCGCCAGCGGCACCGTCACACTCAGACAAGCCGACGGCACGGACGTGCCCGTCAAAGACGCGGTGATCAAGTTTTACCGCACCGACATCAAGCAGGAGTTTTCGGCCAAGACCGACAAGAGCGGCCGTTACGTCAACGCGGGGATCCCTTTGGTCGGGACGTTCACCATCGTTGTCAGCGCGCCGGGCGCGCAGCCCGATTTCCTCGCGGGCGTGCGATTGGGCCAGAGGTCGGAGAATAACTTCAAACTCATCCCCGGCGACGGCAGCGCGCTAACGCTCGAACAGACTAAGGCGGCCACGACGGCTGCCCCGGCGGCGGCCCGCGGCGAGATGTCCGCGGAGGACAAGAAAAAGATGGCCGAGGAACTGGCGAAGCGGGCCGAAATCGAAGCCAAAAATAGGAATATCGAAGATCGCAATGCCAAGCTTCCCCCGATCTTCACCGCCGCCAACACCGCGATCAACGAGTCTAACAAGCTGTCGGGGGCGGACAAGTTGAGAAAGCTGGACGAGGCGATCACGCTCTACGATCAAGGGATCGGGATTGATGCTGACGAGGCGGTGTTATACCTGAACAAGGGCATTGCCCTGCGCTCGCGCGGCGTCGAAAAATACAACTTGGCCGTGAGATCCAAAGACAAGGCCGAAAGAGACGCGGGGTTCGAAGCGTCAAGGGCCGACCTGAAGACCGCCGTGGACAACGGCGAGAAAGCTCTGGCCTTGTTCCGCAACGCCAGTCAGGGCGGCACGGCCGCCGGCGCGGCCCCTGCCGCACCCGGCAACAAGCCGAACGACGAACTGCTCCACCTGTCCACGCTCGCCGAAACGTATCGTCTCGCGATGCAGACGAAGACATCGATCGACAACGAGGCCGCCGCCAAAGCAATTCAGGCCTACATCGCGGTCGAGCCTGACTCCGCGAAGAAGGACAAAGCGCAGGCCAGCCTCGGCGACGCGCTGTTCTTCGCCGGCCGGGTTGACGAAGCCGTCGCCAAGTTCCGCGAGGTGCTGACCGCAAACCCGAACAACTTGGACGCGATGTACGGCCTCGGGCTGGCGCTGGCCTCAGTTGACCCGCCGCAGATCGCGGAGGCGCGCGATACGCTTCAGCAGTACGTGAGCAAAGCGCCGGAGACGAATCCGCGTAAGCAGGAAGCGACGGAGATGGTCAAATACCTTGAGGACACACTCAAGAGCGCCGATGCGGCGAAGCAGGAAGACGCCAAGAAAGGCAGCAAGACCAACACCCGCCGCCGGCCCTAATTCGAGCGCGAATCAACTGTTTCTCGGAGGCCGCCGCCCATTCGGGTGGCGGCCTTTTTCGGTCAGACTGACCTTACCCATTTCATCTTGACAGCCGAACCATCCGCCTTGTATCCTGCCAATACCAACGGTGTTTACCATCGTTGCTTACGGACAAACACTCTCCGGTTTTAGATTAGACGGTTAACCGAGGTTTTGTTTCAGCCCGCCCGCTGTTCGGTCCCTTCGTCAGCAATCTGCAACTCGTAGCAAAGTGTAACTAAAGATGTCGGCAAAGCTTGGCGAGATTCTCGTTCGCGAAAACCTCCTGACGGCGCAACAGCTCCGTTCGGCCCTCGACTATCAACGCGAACACGGCGGCCGGCTGGGGTTCAACCTCGTGAAGCTCGGCCTGATCTCCGACGATATGGTGACGGCCGTGCTGTCGCGCCAGTACGGCGTGCCGAGCGTCAACCTCGAACTGTTCGACATCGAGCCTTCCGTGCTGCGGCTCATCCCCCGCGAAGTCGCCGAGAAGTATTCGGTGCTGCCCGTCTCGCGCTCGGGCGCGACGCTGACGCTGGCCATGGTGGATCCGACCAACGTCTTCGCGATGGACGACATTAAGTTCATGACCGGCCTCAACATCGAGCCGGTGGTCGTCTCCGAGGCGGGCGTGCGCGCGTCCATCGAGCAGTATTACGGGGCCACCAAACAGATCGAACTGGCCGGCTTCACCGACCTCCACGTCAGCGCCAACGGCCATGGCAACGGCAACGGCGCGAACGGCAGCGGCTTCGCCTTCAGCGAGGACTCGGTCTCGCTCGACCACCTCGACTTCGACGAGGGGGCGGCGGCCGGCGTCGAGGTCATCGACGACAATGACGAGATCGACGTCTCGAACCTCGCGCTGATGAGCGAGGACGCCCCCGTCGTCCGCCTCGTCAACGTTCTGCTGGTTGACGCGCTGCAGCGCGCCGCTTCCGACATCCATATCGAGCCCTATGAGAAAGACCTCCGCATCCGCTTCCGCATCGACGGCGTGCTCTATGACGTGATGCACCCGCCGCTGCGCCTGCGGGATGCGATCATCTCCCGCATCAAGATCATGTCGAAACTCGACATTTCGGAGAAGCGTCTGCCGCAGGACGGCCGCATCAAGATCAAACTCCGGGCACAGGGGCGCTCGCGCGAGTTGGACTTCCGCGTCTCGACGCTTCCCACGCTGTTCGGCGAGAAGGTCGTGCTCCGCCTGCTCGACAAAGAGAAGCTGATGCTCGACATGACGAAGCTCGGCTTCGAAGAAGAATCGCTCGTCAAGTTCCAGCGCAACATCACGAAGCCTTACGGCATGGTGCTGGTCACTGGTCCCACCGGCTCGGGTAAGACCAACACGCTCTACTCGGCGCTCCAGTCGCTGAACACCAACAACACGAACATTATGACGGCCGAAGACCCGGTCGAGTTCAACCTGCACGGCATCAATCAGGTGCAGATGAAAGAGCAGATCGGGTTGAACTTCGCGGCCGCGTTGCGCTCGTTCCTGCGCCAAGACCCGAACATCGTCCTCGTCGGCGAAATCCGCGACTTCGAGACCGCCGAGATCGCCATCAAGGCCGCGCTCACCGGCCACCTCGTCCTCTCCACCCTCCACACCAACGACGCGCCCTCCACCATCTCGCGTCTGATGAACATGGGCATCGAGCCGTTCCTCGTCGCCACCTCCGTCAACTTGATTCAGGCGCAGCGTCTCGTCCGACGCATCTGTACGGAGTGCAAGGTCGAGCACCCGACGCCGCCCGAGGCGCTCGTCGAGGTGGGCTTCACGGCCGAAGAAGCGCGGCAGGTCAGAACCTACAAGGGGACTGGCTGTGCCAAATGCAACAACACCGGCTACAAGGGCCGCGTCGGCCTCTACGAAGTGATGGAGATCACCGAAGACATCCGCGAGCTGATCCTGATTGGCGCTTCGGCGCTGGAACTGAGGAAGCGCGCCATCGAAAACGGGATGTTCACCTTGCGGCGGTCGGGGCTGATCAAGATCAAGAACGGGGTCACCACGCTCGAAGAGGTCGTGCGTGAGACGGTAGCCTGAGAAGAGGGAGAAGACCTGATGAAGCGCGCCGGAATTTTATCTTTACTTTTAGTCCTCGCCACTTTGGCCGCGTCGCTGCCTTTGAGCGAATCGCTGGCCGCGTGGAGTTTGAGCGCCGAGGCGCACCACCACGGCAAGCGCAAGCATTCGCGCGCATGGTGGCGACGCCGCCGCGCGTGGCTGCGCCGCCAGCGCGCCCTCAGAGATGCACGCCACCGCCGTCGCGCCGAGGCAGCCCAGTTGCTGTTGCGCTCTCACGGCAGCCCCGCCGCCGCGCTCAACCCGGCCGCGGCGAAAATCGTCGTCCCGAGCCCGGCCGCTCTCAGGGCGTCGCTCCCGGTGCCCGGCAACTGGTCCGCGTCGGCGTCCCCACGTCAGGGCGAAGTGCGCTTTAATGCGCTCGCCGGCGACGGGCGCACGGTACTCGGCACGGCCCACTGGTCCCGCGTCGGGGCCGCGCCGGCCGACGTGACGGGCCTCGTCCTCGGCCCCCGCACCAAGATGCTCGGAGGAGTGCCGACCACTTCCCTGCGCCGCACCGTGATCGACCGCATGATCGCCGAGGGCGGATGGGTCATCAACGATTTCGAGCGGCAACTCGGCGGCCAGAGAGTATTCGTCGTCGTCGCGCAGTCGAACGCCGCCGACGGCTCGCGCCGCACTTGGACGTTCTACTTCACCGAGCACGAAGGGCACATCTACAGCCTCGCCGCTCACGCCCCGGCCGCCAGCGCCGGCGAGTTGGCGGCCCAGTCCGAACAGTTCCTTACGGCCCTCGCCTTGCGCCGGCCGAGCGACCAAGCGACCGCGCAGGCGGCCCGGTAACGAAATGATGAACGATGAATGATGAATGATGAATAAAAGCGGGGCACCTTCATTCCGCATTCATCATTTCGCATTCATCATTTCCCAATTCATATGTCAGCTAACGAATCGGCACTCAACCAACTCTCGCTCTCGGACCTGCTGAAGAAGCTCATCGAGCTCGGCGGTTCGGACCTGCACTTGACGACCAACACGCCTCCGCAGGTGCGCGTGGACGGCGAGTTGCGGCCCATCGACGGCTTTAAGGTGTTGACCTCGGCCGACACGAAGCAACTCGCCTACAGCGTGCTCACCGACGCGCAAAAGCACCGCTTCGAGGAATCGCTCGAACTTGACTTCTCTTTCGGCGTGCGCGGTCTCTCGCGTTTCCGCGCCAACCTCTTCAACCAGCGCGGCGCGGTCGGCGCGGTCTTTCGCGCGATCCCTTACGAGATCCGCTCGTTCGAGACCCTCGGCCTGCCGCCCGTCGTCTCGAAACTGTGCGACCGCCCGCGCGGCCTGATCCTCGTCACCGGCCCGACCGGCTCCGGCAAGTCCACGACGCTCGCCGCGATGCTCGACAAGATCAACCGCGAGCGCCACGAGCACATCGTCACCATCGAAGACCCGATCGAGTTTCTGCACGCGCACAAGAAGTGCCTCGTCAACCAGCGCGAAGTCGGATCGGACACGAAGTCCTTCGGCGAGGCGCTCCGAACCGCCCTGCGCCAAGACCCGGACGTAGTGCTGATCGGCGAAATGCGCGATCTCGAAACCATCGAGTCGGCGCTCCGCATCGCCGAGACGGGCCACCTGACGTTTGCGACGCTGCACACTAACAGCGCGGCCTCGACGATCAACCGCATCATCGACGTCTTCCCCTCGAACCAGCAGGCGCAGGTGCGCGCGCAACTCTCACTGGTCCTCGAAGGCATCATGTGCCAGTCGCTACTGCCGAAGGCAGACGGGCACGGGCGCGTCGCGGCGCTCGAAATACTGGTCCCCAACTCGGCGATCCGCAACCTCATTCGCGAAGACAAGATCCATCAGGTCTACTCGATGATGCAGACCGGGCAGGACAAGTACGGGATGCAGACCTTCAATCAGTCGCTCGCCACGCTCTACCACAGGCGGCTCATCTCGCTCGAACTGGCGATGCAGCGCTCGAACAACACCGACGAACTGCGCGATCTGATCGAGCACGGCGCCGGCATCAACAGCGGCGGCGGCACGGCAGCAGCAGGAGGTGGCCCCCACCACGGCGCGCCGCCGCGCCCCATGCCGCCGTTGCAGCAGCAGCACCCTTCGCCCTACGCCCAGCCGCGCCCCGTCGGCGCGCGACCAACCCCAAGGTAAGTAGCCAGTAGCCAGTAGCCAGTAGCCAGCATGTAAATGTCTCTCTACTGACTACTGACTACTGACTACTGACTTCTTTTCTTTAGGAGTTATAGAGATGCCCACTTACGTCTTCAAAGGACGCACCCGGCTCGGCGAGGCGATCGTCGGCGAGCGCGTGGCCGACAGCCGCGAGGTGCTGCGCCAGTTGCTCCGGCGCGAGCAGGTGATGCTCACCTCGGTCAAAGAGAAGGGGCGCGAAATCGCGGTCCCGAAACTCTCGGGCCGCGGCAAGGTCAAGTCGAAAGAGATGGCGATCTTCACGCGCCAGTTCTCGGTGATGATCGACGCCGGCCTCCCCCTCGTGCAATGCCTCGACATTCTCGCCAGCCAGCAGGAGAACAAGTTTTTCATGCAGACGCTGACGCAGGTCCGGCAGGACGTGGAAGAGGGCGCGACCCTCGCCGCGGCGATGGCGCGCCATCCGCGCGTCTTCGACCAGCTCTTCGTCAACATGATCGAAGCGGGCGAGACGGGCGGCATCCTCGACCTCATTCTTCAGCGCCTTTCGTCTTTCATTGAGAAGGTGGTCAAGCTGAAGCGCGACGTTGTTTCGGCGCTCATCTACCCGTCGGCGGTGATCGTCATCGCGGTGGTGGTGGTGGCGGCGATCATGGTTTTCGTCATCCCGCAGTTCGAGGCGATCTTCATGGGCCTGCTCGGGCCGGGCGAGCAACTGCCGCTGCCGACCCGCATCGTTACCGGCATCAGTTCGTTCCTCGCCGGCTGGGGCGGCCTCGCGATCCTGCTGACGCTTGTCGCCACGATCATCGGGCTCCGCTTCTACTACAAGACGCCGGGCGGCCGGCGCGTGATCGACAGCCTGACGCTGAAGATGCCGCTCATCGGCAACATCCTACGCAAGGTCGCGATCTCGCGCTTCTCGCGGACGCTGGCGACGCTGCTCTCCTCGGGCGTCCCGATTTTGCAGGCGCTCGACATCACGGCGCGCACCGCCGGCAACGTGATTATCGAAGAGGCGATCATGAAGATCCGCACCGGCGTCGAGAGCGGCGAGAATTTCGTCGATCCGCTGAAGGCGACCGATGTCTTCCCGAACATGGTGGCGCAGATGGTCGGCATCGGCGAACAGACCGGCGCGCTCGACGCGATGCTCGGCAAGATCGCCGACTTCTACGAGGCGGAGGTGGACGCCGCCATCGCCAACCTGCTGACGCTCATCGAGCCGGCGATGATCGCCTTTCTCGGCGTCACCATCGGCGGCATCGTCATCGCCATGTACCTGCCGCTCTTCACCCTCATCGGCAAACTCTCCGGCGGCAGCTAACGACCTGGCTAACGCTTATGTCTTTCGGGAATAAAGTCCTGAACTAGGGAATAAAGTCGTGGACTAGAGAATAAAGTGCTGGACTCAGTGTGAAGACCCCTGTTTAACGAGGGTGTAAATTCTTTTGTGTAAATGACCGCCGCCTTCGCTCCGCTCGGCTGCCGCAGCGAGAAGGGCAACATGAAGCCGGTCAAAGTTTTAGCCTTTCGACAAAGGCGCGCAGGATGGTCGG